>JANMME010001045.1:0-10576 GCA_031373015.1 Saprospiraceae bacterium | reverse complement strand
CTGGGCGAAAGTTTCAAAACCATGCGGTTTCTTCGCCCTATGCGTTTTGTGCTGGAAAATGTTGATACAAGCAAACTTGCAGGCCTTCCGGTGACCCCGATTTTTTTGCAGGAAAACGTAATGGATTATTACAGCCGATCTGACCCAAGGCAGTGGAAAAAGTATATAAAAGCTTCCAAATCAGTCCGTTTTGGCGAAATGGTAGACGATGATGGGTTTGATAAGGGTTTACAATACCTGTATCAGGATGTGGACATCTACGACAATTATGTGGAGATGCTTTCCGACCAATTTATGAGCCCTATTGCCAAAAACGCGCCACTTTTTTACCGCTATTATTCAGCAGACACCATCGAAGAGGCGGGTAAAAAAGTGGTTCGGCTTGAGTTTTTTCCGAAAAACAAACTGGACATGCTGCTTCAGGGCGACCTCTATATCGCGCTTGACAGTACATACGCGGTTACAAGGATCAACTTTTCCATCAACCCAAACATCAACCTAAACTGGGTGAAGGAACTCGTGGTTGAACAGGATTTCCACATCTTGCCCTCGGGCAAATGGGTTTTGGCCACGGAAGACTATCGGATGCACTTTGGCTTGAACAAAAAGGGGGTGGGCATGGTGGCCCAACGCCTCGTGACGCACCGCAACCCGCTCATCAATCCGGCTCTCCCAGATTCGGTGCTGAAAGGCACCGTCTCGGAAATAGTGACTTTGCCCAGTGCCGCCAAGAGGGGGAACAATGAGTTTTGGGAAACGGCCCGCCCTGCCCCACTCAATGCAGCCGAGGCGGCCACTTATACCAACTTGGACAGTCTGCGGAACACACGGTTTTACAAAGTGGTAACCAAGATTGGTTACGTGATTTTTGGAGCGCACCTCGATTTGGGAAAATTTCAGATTGGTCCCGTTAGCACGTTTTATTCCTTCAACGAGGTTGAGGGCTCGCGCCTGCGCTTTGGCGGTCGCACGGGGCCCAAAATGAGCAAACACTGGCGCTTAGAGGGTTGGGCGGGTTACGGACTGCGCGACCTGCGTTGGAAATACAGCGTTGGGGGCGTTTATGGCCTGAATGGCAAAGAATTCAACAAATTCCCCTCCCAATTGGTCCGTATCAATTATCTGCACGACATTCTGCTGCCACTCCAGAACTTTCAGGGAAGTCAGGAGGCCAACATAGCCAACTCAGTGGTACGTGGTGCGAACGACAAGTTTTTCTATTACAACCGTTTCAACGCCCAGTACGAGCGCGAGTTTCAAAATCACTTTTCTTACATGGCCGGGGGCGAAAACCGTCAGTTTCGACCAGCGGGTGCGCTTTTGTTCGAACCAGCAGCCGGAGGGCAGGCAGTACAAGACCCTGTGCTGGCTTCATCGGCTTTTGTGCAATTGCGCTATGCTCCGGGCGAGACCTTCTATCAAGGCGGCACCTACCGAGCGATTGTGGACTTCAATTATATCGCTACGTTGCGTTATTCAAAAGGCTTTAAAGGAATCAGTGGTGGCCAATATGATTACCACGAGTTGGTGGCGAGCGTGTACAAGTTCTCCAACACGCCGCCCTTTGGCTACGACAAACTCTATGTAGAGGCGGGTGGCGTATTTGGCAAAGTGCCCTTTCCGCTGCTGACCATTCACCGAGGCAACCAGACCTACATCACCCAACAGTTTTCGTACAACCTGATGAATTTCATGGAGTTTGTCAGTGATCGCTATGCTACGCTGATGGTGGAGCATTATTTCGCGGGTTTTTTCCTGAACAAAATCCCTTTGATCCGCAGGCTAAAATGGCGCGAAGCCTGCTCGCTCAAAGTGCTTTACGGTCAGGTATCGGCGCAAAACCGCCCCAGTGAAAATTCCGGCCTGCTCAAATTCCCGACATTCCCGGATGGCACGCCCATTACCTACACCTTGGAGCAAAAACCCTACATTGAAGCCAGCGTAGGCATCACCAACATATTCAAGGTGTTGCGGGTTGATTTGATCCGGCGGTTTACTTATCTGGATCACCCGGGTGCGGTTAAGTATGGCGTGAGGTTTGGGCTTTGGGTGGAGTTTTAGAGGTTTTTCATACTCAACGCCACCCGCTTCCTCGAATAATCCACCTCCACCACCCGCACCGTCACCTGCTGAAAGAAAAAAAGTGGTCTATCCCAATGTTTTCGCTGCTTTTTGAATTTCCGATTTGACTATTGGCCAAGTAATTTTTTCATCAAAAACTACGGGATCCGGATAAGCCTCCGCATCCTCGAAATAGGTCAAACTTTTGATGACATGGAACACCTCGTGCTGGCGGAATTTCTCTTTGAAAAGTCGCAGCATTTCGTCAATGGAGATTAGGGAAAGCAGGAAAAAAATATCGAAAAAATCTTTTTTGCTACCGCGTTGGGTCACGGCCTTTAATTTCATCGGGGCAATGTCGCGCAAGTCAAGCATCCGAATGCCTTCCTCGATATTTGATGGGAAAAGGATGGGATAACTCATTTTTACGAAATCAACTTTTACGTCATTGATATACGTGATGAGTATATTCGGACCTTCAGATTCGACTGAAAACTCGAAGGTGTTTGACATAAGATCCGTCAGCACATCTTTATCAAAAGGCTCTGGTGTAAACAAATCAAGGTCAATCGAAACGCGATGACCCAACTGAAGTGCCAATGCTGTTCCGCCAACCAAGTAAAATTGGGCGAGTGTTGGCATCGCCATCAATTGCTTCAATAATCCCAGTGTTCCGGGTTCAACTGTGCGAGTTTGTAGCATCGAAATTCAGTCTCAGGTTCGTCAAAGATTGTACTGCAAAAAGCCAGCGTTCGCTTGTCCATATATCGAGCATTGAGCATCGTTTTTTTTACAATTTCCCTCCCATAATAACGCATCATCGCCTTGTACTCCTCGTACCGCCCGCGCAGCATGATCCGCTCAATGACCGATACTTGGTGCTTTTCAAGATCAATTTGCTGTACATTGACATCCCAAAATAAAGAGGGACGAAGTTCTAATTCCATGATAGCAAAGGTATTGTTTTTAGTCTTCTCTCACATCCCCTTCATACTCAACGCCACCCGCTTCCTTCCATAATCCACCTCCACCACTCGCACCGTCACCTGCTGCCCCAGCGAAACCACCTCCATCGGGTCGCGCACAAACTTGTCTGACAACTGGGAAACGTGTACCAGGCCGCTATCTTTCACGCCGATGTCCACGAAGGCGCCAAAGTTGGTGATGTTGGTCACAATGCCGGGGAGTATCATGCCGGGGTGCAGGTCGTCGAGCGAGTGTACGTTGGCAAATTCAAAGGATTTGGCCGCGCCGCGCGGGTCGAGGCCGGGCTTTTCGATTTCTTTCAGGATGTCTTTTAGGGTTGGCAAACCCACGTCGCCGCGCACATATTTTTTCAGGTCAATACTGGCGCGTTTTTCTTTATCCTGCACTAAATCAATCACTTTGCAGCCGAGGTCGGCGGCCATTTCTTCCACCAATGCATAGCGTTCCGGGTGGACGGCTGTGTTGTCGAGCGGGTTTTTGGCTTCGCGGATGCGCAGGAATCCGGCGCATTGTTCAAAAGCTTTGTCGCCGAGGCGCGGCACTTTTTTAAGATCGGTGCGCTTGGTGAAGGCGCCGTTTTCGGACCTGAATTCCACAATGTTTTTGGCCAACACCGGCCCGAGGCCAGAAACGTAGGTCAGCAAGTGTTTGCTTGCCGTGTTCAGGTTGATGCCCACGGCATTCACGCAACTTTCCACCGTGCGGTCGAGGCCGTCTTTGAGTTGGGTTTGGTTCACATCGTGCTGGTATTGGCCCACGCCGATGCTTTTGGGGTCAATTTTGACGAGTTCGGCGAGTGGGTCCATGAGCCTCCGCCCGATGCTGACAGCACCGCGCACGGTCAGGTCTTCTTTGGGGAATTCCTCACGCGCTACTTCGCTGGCAGAATAAATGGAGGCCCCGGCTTCGTTTACTTGAAAAATCTCGACGGGCGTTCTGAAATTGATTTTTCGCAAAAAATCCATCGTTTCGCGCCCTGCTGTGCCATTGCCCACGGAAATGGCCTCGATAGCATATTTTTCCACCAAATGTTCGATTTCTGCTTGTGCTTCAAATGGATTGTGCAGAAAAACAGCCGTGTATTTGAGCAAATTACCGCTCGCATCCAGACAAACTACCTTGCAGCCCGTGCGGAAACCGGGGTCAACGCCCATCACCCTTTTTTCGCCCAGCGGGGCCGAAAGCAGGAGTTGGCGCAGGTTTTCAGCAAACACCCGGATCGCTTCTGTGTCGGCTTTTTCCTTGGATGTACCTCGAAACTCCGTTTCGATGGATGGCGCGAGTAGGCGTTTGTAACTGTCTTTCACCGCTTTACACACCTCATTGGCGGCTTCTCCGTAACCTGTGACGAATATTTTGTTCAGATCATTCACGGCCATTTCCTCTTCGGGCGCAATGCTTACCCGTAAAAAACCTTCCTCTTCACCCCGGCGCATGGCGAGCAGACGGTGACTGGGGCATTTTGCAAGCGGTTCGCTCCACTCAAAGTAGTCGCGATATTTGGCGCCTTCTTCCTCCTTGCCTTTCACCAACCGGGAAGCGATTTCAGCGCCCCGGGCAAAGTGGCGGCGGATCTTGTCGCGGGCCCTCAGGTCTTCGCTCACCCATTCGGCGATGATGTCGCGGGCGCCTTGAAGCGCATCTTCCACCGTGGGCACCAAATCGGTAATGAATCGCTTTGCAAGGGCTGCAATGCCGCTGTTGTCTGTTTGTGAAAAAATGCGTTTGGCCAGCGGCTCCAGCCCTTTTTCGATGGCCATGCTGGCGCGTGTCTTGCGCTTTGGCCGGTAGGGCAGGTACAGATCCTCCAGTTCTGTCATGGTGGCGGCCCTTTCAATGGCTGATTTAAGTTCGGGCGTGAGTTTGCCTTGCTCTTCAATGCTTTGCATGATGACCTCGCGGCGTTTGTCGAGTTCCAGCATTTTTTTCCAGGCATCCTGAATATCAGCGATTTGCACCTCATCAAGCTCGCCCGTGGCCTCTTTGCGGTAGCGGGCAATGAACGGTATGGTGGCGCCGCTTTCGAGCAATTCGATGACGGCTTCGACCTTGCGGGCAGGGATGTTGACGAGTGGGGCAATACGGGGAGCGTAGGACATTTATGGATGTTGGACGTTGGATGTTGGACTTTGGACGGCGGCCCTCCTACGCACTGCGTGCTTCGGCGGGTAAACGGGTAAACGGGTAAAGACGCAAAATTCCTTTTTCGGGTGGAAATGGGCCAAGACCCGGCGGAAAAAGTTATCCACAAAGATTTGCAATTTTAAAAACAATTTGTATTTTTATGCCCTTAAAATTATAAATCTTATGTCAAACATCAAACTTTTTGAAGAAAAGCGCGTCCGTTCCATTTGGAATGAGGAAGAACAACAATGGTATTTCAGTATTGTGGATGTAATAGAGGTGCTGACAAACAGCCCTAATCCACAAGTGTACTGGCGAGTGCTTAAAAAAAGGCTTTCCGATGAAGGAAATGAAACCGTTACAAATTGTAACGCTTTGAAAATGGAAGCCGCTGACGGCAAAATGCGCTTGACCGATGTGGCCAATTCACAACAATTGCTTCGGCTTATTCAGTCCGTTCCATCGCCCAAAGCCGAGCCCTTCAAACAATGGCTCGCACAAGTTGGCTATGAACGGATGCAGGAGATCGAAAACCCTGAACTGGCTACCCAACGCGCTCGAGAACTTTACAAAGCCAAAGGTTACCCTGACGACTGGATAGAAAGGCGGATGCGCAGCATTGCGATCCGCGAAGAACTGACGGATGAGTGGCAACAACACGGCGTGCGCGAACAAAAAGAGTATTCCATCTTAACCGCCGAGATAGCTAAGGCGACTTTTGGCATTACGCCTTCGGAACACAAAGCCATAAAAAGCCTCAAAAGCCAAAACCTGCGCGATCACATGACCGATCTCGAACTGATATTTTCTATGCTTGGCGAGGCAGCCACTACCGAAATCGTAAAAACAAACCATCCCATTGGGTTTGTAGAAAACAAGAAGACCGCACAAATGGGCGGCAAAATCGCCGGAGATGCCCGCAAGGAGCTGGAAAAAAAGACCCAGAAAAAAGTGGTCAGCCCGGCAAATTACCTGCAAGAGAAAAAAACGAAGAAGATTGGCTGAATGTCAACTACTCACAACACAAAGGGTAACAATGCCTTTCGCTCTTTTGGATAATCCGAAAAGGCCCCCCTATACCAACGATGGTGCGCCAGCGCCCTCGGCGCCAGGTTAGCAATCGTCCACACCGCAAAAGCCAGCGCGGGCAGGCACCAGCTCATCAGGGCAAAGCCAATCCATTCCAGCATTTCTCCAAAATGGTTGGGGCAACTGACCCATTTAAACAGCCCGCCTTGCGGTATGGAGTAGCCCGGAGAGCCGGGTTTGCGCAAATGGATAAGGTTATTGTCTGAATGCCAGTTGATACCTAATCCCAGCCAAAACAGCCCCATCCCACTTAAAAATCGAATATCCGAGAACCAATCGGGTGGATAAGCAGCAAATCGCGCAAAGTAATAACCCAGAAAAAAACCATTGACGAGGTTGAATGCCACGGCCGAAAGCGCGATGGCCCAGGGCATTCGTTTGCCCGAAGTTCTAAGCCTGAGCGGGAACACGACACTGCGGTTTAAGTAGTGAAAAAGGAAACAGCCGGCAACCACCCAAACGACGCTTGAACTTGGCATTTTTTCCCAAAACAATGCTGTCAGAAAAACCACGATCACCGTGAATTCCATCAAAAACCAGCCCAGGCGATTGTCGAGCGTAGGCCCCCAACCCGGTCGGATGTGCCGACCATAAGGTGCGTTTTGGCGCAGCAAATAAAAAAAGGTGACCACTCCAATGGCGATCCAAATCCACACGAGTTGACTGAAAAGGGAGTATGTCATAGGTATCCGTTATGTTCAAACCACTCGTACGCGTCGGTGATGGAATTTTCCAAAGACCGGGCAGCATAGCCCAGTTCGAGCTGGGCTTTTTTACTGGAAATATGTTTGGGGCCCTCGAGGAGCGTGTCGAGCATGTCGCTGGTGTAGAGGGGGTGTTTGCCGGTAATTTTGCTAAAGATTTCTACAAAAGGAATCCCAAGGCGCAACATCCAATTCGGCGCAACATACCGGGGTATTGGCTTACTTGTGACTTTCCCGACCATTTGAGCGATTTGCAGCAAGGTAGCATAATGGCCAGAAAGCAGGTATGCTTCTCCGCTCCGCCCTTTATACAGCGCAGATACAGCCGCCGCTGCCACATCGCGCACATCGCACCAGTCGAAGCCTCCCGGCACGAGCAGTGGGATATTTTGGTTGTAAAAATCGAGCAACATTTGGCCGGAAAGGGAGGGTTCAAAATCAAATGGGCCGATTACGCCGGTGGGGCAGAGCGTTACAATTTCAAGATTGTTTCTGGCTGCGAATTGATGTACAAGATCCATTGCCTCTGCCTTGCTGCGGTTGTAAGCTATGTGGCTGCGAAAAGCGAGGGGGCGGGTTTCGTCAAAAATCCCCTCTGTGGGCAATTGGTTGAAAGCATGGATAGAACTGAAGTACACCACCCGTTTCAAGCCGTTCTCCAAAGCGGTTTCCAGCACATTTCGGGTGCCTTCAACATTGATTTGAGGCACTTTTCCCCCCATGTCTCCTTGCATGGAGATCAAGGCAGCGAGGTGAACCAGGGCCTCACAGCCTTCGGCCATTTGGGTTAATGCGGCTCGGTTAAAAAGGTCGCCGGGTATCCGTTCCAGCGTCAAACCCTCCAATGCGCGGCTTTCGCTGCGTTGGAGCACCCGGACTTTATGCCCGGCTTCCAGCAGTTGCCTAACCACCACATTCCCGATGCGGCCCGAGGCTCCGGTAACGGCAATTTTCATAGACTTGCTATTTTCGCCCAAAGAAACGAAACCAACGTATGCTACGCACTATCCTATTTTTGCTTGCCACCCTCATCGCGCTGCCTTTTGTGGCGTTCTATTACGACCAAGCGCTTGCGCCGGAACACTGGGCAGTCTTACAAACGCTTGTCACAATCATGCTTGGTGTGGCACTTACCTGCTTCGTTGTCAGCGAGTTGACGGGAAATTGCAGTCAGGTGGACAAGTTGTGGAGCATCGTGCCGATGGTGTATGTTTGGGTTGTCGCCGCCCAAAGCGGATTTCAGGAGCGACTGGTCTTGATGGCCGTTTTGGTCACGATTTGGGCGTTGCGCCTGACCTTCAATTTTGGACGCCGCGGGGGCTATCATTGGATTCCCTGGAAGGGCGAAGAAGATTATCGCTGGAGCGTTTTGCGCCAAAATCCACTGCTGCACGGGCGTTTCCGCTGGGGGCTTTTCAACCTGTTTTTTATTTCGATTTACCAGAATTCGCTCATTCTGCTGTTCACGTTGCCCATCTTGGTGGCTTGGCAGGGTGGGGTCGAACCCTTGAATGGGCTGGATTATCTTGCGGCTGGGCTATTCCTCGGCTTCGTTGTTTTGGAAACAGTGGCCGATCAGCAGCAATGGGATTTTCAAAAAGAAAAACACCGGAGAATAGCGGCGGGCGAACCTTTGGGCGAAGATTATGGACGCGGGTTTTGCGCCAGTGGGCTTTGGGCCAGGATACGCCACCCGAATTACGCGGCTGAGCAGGCCATCTGGCTGAGCTACTATTTGTTCTGCGTAGCGGCCACTGGAAGGTGGCTGAACTGGTCGCTGGCTGGAGCGATTTTGCTCATGTTGCTTTTTATTGGCAGCTCGGATTTTAGTGAGAAAATATCGGCTGGGAAATATCCGGGGTATGCCGAGTATCAGAAGCGAGTGGGACGTTTTTTGCCGAGGGTGCTTTGAATGAGACCGCCGCATAGGTTATTAAACCAAAGCGTCGTCATCTTCAAGCGCTTCGCCTTCATCGTCCAGATGACCAAAATAGTCATTTTCCTCGTCTTCCTGTTGCAGGGCGCTACCGGCGTTATCTAATTCATCATCGGGCATATCGAGGTCGCTACCTGAACCGGCACGACGCCCAGATTCCTCATTAAGCGGGTCGTCGTCAAAATCGGTGTCGTCGAGGTACTGATCGCTGCCGAGCATTTCATCCACGCCCCCGTCCTGATCAAGGTCGGGATCACCAAGTAGAATCAGGTCATCTTCGGTGACCTCGGCTTCCGGGTCAAGGATCTCAGGGTCATCCGTTTCGAATTCTTTGGAAGAAACAACGGCATTTACAGGGGCATAGGGGATTCTGCGACGCCTTTTGCTTTGCTGTTGCTGGGCATCAGAGCCGTTATTGGTATCGAGGTCTTCGTTGTGGTTAGGGCCTTTATGATTTTCCATGACTGAAATGATGGAGGTGATTGTTGGAAAGGATAAAGATAAATGTCTTCCGCTTAACTTTCGCCTTTCAAAATGGAATTGGTCATGCTTTGAAGTAAACAATTTGACTATGGCAAAACCTAAACTCTCTGATTTCAAAAAATACCTCGGTGAAATGACCGAGGCAGAACTCCGCGAAGAATTGCTCAAACTCTTCGGCAAACTGACCCAAGTGCAGGAGTTTTATGCCCAAGAACTGATGAGCGAAAGTGAGCGAAAAGCGATGCTCGATGATTACAAGAAAAAGATTTACGGCTACTTCTATACAAGAACAGGCAATCCACGTATACCGAACAATGCCGAAATCCGTAAACTCATCACAGCCTTTGAAAAAGTAGCGGTGTTTCCCCACGAGGTGATAGACTTGCTTTTGTACCGGGTGGAAGTGGCGACCGACTTTGCCAGTGAGTTTGGCGGGATGCCCGAAACCAGCTACAACGCCGCCTATAGTGCCTTTGAAAGTGCTATGAAAATGGCGAAAGCGCAAAAATTGGAAGGCTTTGTGCGGCTGCGTTGCCAAAAACTTTTTAAGACCGGCAATATGGATATGTGGTACATTGAGTGGTTGGAGCAATGTTTTGAGGAGCATATTGGGCGTTGACTTATAAGTTCATCCTATTTTTATCGCCAAATGCAGCAAAACGAATGCCGAAGCTACCCCTACATCTTCCTCGCAAACACCTCCTCCGCCGTCATCTCAAAATCCGGCACCACCGGGGCAGCACTGCAAACCCGATCACCTCTACAGATCATAACCGTAACAGGCGAAGTATAAACGTGCACCGTCTGCGTCTGAGGGAACAGCAGCCACACCACTTTCACCCCAGCCTCAAAGTATTCCAGCACTTTTTCTTCCACTTTCACGCTGCGGTCGGTGGGAGAAATGATTTCGATGACAAACTCGGATACGGATTCATCCTGAGCCTTTTCAATACGTTCGGAAGTCCAGAGCGAAATATCGGGACGGCGTAGTTGGAGCGGCAGGGTGACTTGATCTACCTCTGGGATTAGTTCTGCACCACTAGCGTACGCTGAAGTTTTGGCAAAAAAACGACTGAGGTTTCGGACAATAAAAAGTTGGGTAGGATTCATATTGCTTGGCGTTTTGATGATTTCACCCTTTACAAATTCGTATTTGTATCCGTCCTCTCGGTTGGAATATTTACGGCGAAAC
>JANMME010001014.1:0-1712 GCA_031373015.1 Saprospiraceae bacterium | reverse complement strand
CCTCGCCAATACCAACGTGACGATACTTTTTGATTCCACCATTCCCATGACAAATTCCTTTAGCAGTTGAATAGATTATAATTTCAGAAAGAACCTGAATTTTATTCCCTTCTTGAATAATTTTAATTGGCTTTGTTTCGTTAGTAGCTTCGGTAATGCATCCACCTACATTATACGTACTTGTATTATAGCCGCCGCGAAGTGGTTTTGAAAGAAGAGCAAATTTAAAATTATAAATTTGTGCCATGGAACGGAAATTTTTGAGCAAAATTGAAAGAGCCTTCGTGGAGGAGTTGCGCGCCAACACGCGTGACAAGAGTGCTTATATGAAGTTATCGGTACTGATTTTGCTTGACATGGACGAGGGTTACGAGCGCATAGCGGAGATTTTGGGGATTGGCCTTGGCACTGTGAGCAATTGCAGGGCGAAATTCGAAAAAGAAGGGCTTAACAAGTATTTGGACACGCATTATGTCCCTTACTGCGGCAAATTGTCGGATGAGGATTTGGCACAATTGGACGATGCAGTGTCATCCGGGCTGTTCTTGACGACGCAAATGGTTCGGGCATACATTGAAAATCATTTTGGCATATCCTATAGTTTAAGTGCGGTTTTGGCTATTTTGAAGAAGCTGGACTTTGTGTACAAGAAAACAATGAGTGTTCCGGGCAAGGCTGATGTAATAGAACAAGAAGTGTTTTTAGCCGAAATGGAGCCGTTTTTAGAGGAAATCGGAGCAGATGAGGCCGTCTATTTCACAGATGCCGTGCATCCTCGCCACAATACCAAGAGCGACTATGTATGGGCCAAACGGGGCGAGGTAAAAGCAGTGCCCACTAACACTGGCCGCGATAAGGTGAACATTAACGGGGCGATGAACGCGCACAAACCAGAAGATGTCGTCATCGTCGAAGCCGAGCGGATCAACTCCCAAGCCACCATCGCCCTGTACGACAAAATCCAACAGCAAAATCTGGACAAAAAAACCATTTATATCTTCTGTGACAACGCCAAGTACTATTACAACGCCGAATTGAAAGCTTGGCTTGATAAAAATCCCCGGGTCGTCCAACTGTTCCTGCCGACCTACTCGCCAAACCTCAACCTGATAGAGCGATTATGGAAATTTTTGCGAAAAAAGGTCATCAATACCACATACTACCCAACATTCCAAGAATTCCAACAAGCGATCCGACATTTCTTCGCCAACCTGGCCAATTACAAAGATGAACTCCGATCACTGATGCGACACAATTTCCAGCGGCTCCCGATTCCTTCGGCGGCCAGGTCATGATTTATTCGGATGCCTTTCAAAACCACTTCGCGGCGGCTATAACATCAATCAAAACTATTAAAACGAACAGACAAATAATTATTAACTAACAACAACGACACAATAAAATGCCTGGATTTCAAGCCCCAATTACAATTCATCAAGCGATTGAAAGAATCAACCGCAGCGAATTTCTACTACCTGCTTTTCAACGAGAGTTTGTTTGGAAACCTAGTCAAATTGAACAACTCTTTGACTCCCTTATGCAAGGTTATCCGATTAGTTCAATGCTATTTTGGAAGGTAAAAGAAAACACAAAAGCAGATTTTAGGTTTTATCAGTTCTTGAAAAAATACATTGAATATCATGCAATCCACAATGACACAATTGCCACAAATGGTGTAAATGACTTTCATGCAATCCTTGACGGACAGCAAC
>JANMME010000337.1:0-3502 GCA_031373015.1 Saprospiraceae bacterium | reverse complement strand
GTTTTTTTGCGCCTTCAATAGTCAGGTGGCGGAGGAAGTCATCCTGCGGTTGGAAATCCTGCGGGATGACAAAGTGTGGGAGCAAAATGTCTTTTTTCAGCTTCAAATGCTCGCATTTGTCAACGATTTCAAGCGTGTTGTCCAGTGACTGCGGAACGTCGCCGAACAATTTCCCCATCTCAGCTTGTGTCTTGAAATAAAACTGGTCGTTCCAGAACGCGAAGCGACCGCCTTTCATCACCGTGCCTTCTTCCACAAATTCGCGGATGGCGGGCGTGGCTTGTTTCTCGCCGGTGTTGACACAAAGCAGAATGTCGTGGGCGTTGGAATCCTTCTGGTCTACATAGTGCGAGTCGTTGGTACAGATGACTTTCACCTTGTATTCTTCGGCCCAGCGGAGCAGCACCTCATTCACGCGGTCTTGCTCGGGCATTTGATGTCGTTGAATCTCAATGTAATAGTCTTCGCCAAAGATATCGAACCACCATTCAAATTCCTTCCTGGCCTCGGCTTCGTCTTTCCTCAAAATAGCCTGTGGCACCATGGCCCCGATGCAGCAGGTGGTAGCGATAAGTCCCTCGTGGTGCTGCAAAACCAGTTCTTTGTCAATGCGCGGGTATTTGCCGTAAAGCCCCTGGATGTAGCCCAGCGAGCAGAGTTTTACCAGGTTTTTGTAACCCTCCGGGTTCTTAGCGAGAAAGAGTTGGTGGTAGCGTTTGTCTTTGTCCTCCTTCGTGAACGTGCGCCGGTGCCGATCCGTCACGACATAAAATTCGCAGCCGACGATGGGTTTAATGCCCTCATGCTTGGCCGCTTCGGCCACAAATTGGAACACGCCAAACATATTGCCGTGGTCGGTAATGGCCAGGGCTTTCATGCCATCGGCGGCGGCTTTTTTGAACAAGCCCGGGATGGAGGCTGCTCCGTCGAGGAGGGAGTATTGGGTGTGGCAGTGGAGGTGGGCGAAGTTTGGCATGGGTTTTTTCTTTTAAATCCGAATGACTTCTTTTAGATATCTAGAGATTTGTGCAAATTTAAAACAATTTATTTTTTATTAAAAAATTGATTATCAAACAATTGTATTTTTTTGTTTTACAAACTCGTTTAAAAGTCTTTTTAAACTTGTTTAACCAATACCCACGTAGATTTATTAGAATACCCTAATCGTTGGATTTTTCCGGCCATACGAAGAGCAGAAAGCAAATTAGTTATTTTGGTACGCTTCTGTTTTTCATTCAACGCTTCCGAGAGTTTTGCCGTAAGGATACTATCAATTTCCCTTCGAGTTGCAGATCCTAATTTATCGATGTGCTTTAAAATCATCTCTTTACAGAAATCATCACCTACGCCACGTTGACGAGTATACTGAGCCCTGATTTTCGAATTAGAAATTTCGCTAACAACTGCTGCCGAAATAAAATAATTTGGCTTTCGGCCCTCAATCATTTGCTTTTCTTTGAGGTGTTTAACCTCGGCTTCGGTTAACATCTTGTGTTTTTGAACTTTGTCAAGAAGGATAATGTCAGACAAGGTCAAGTGGGGGTTTTCTGCGATAACCTGACCAAATTTCAGGTCTATTACTTTCCCAGTGATAGTCACTTCCACTCTTTCTGGTTCTAATTTATACTCGGGCATTGGAAAGAAGCGAGCCATTTGGCACTGGAACATCTTGTAGATGCCCCCGCCAAGCGTATCAACCATTTTAAGGTTGCACATCGCGCTCGCCAGAAAAGGGTTTCGATAATGTTCTTCGGGAGCATTGTCAATGACAACTTTTTCGACTGACTCAGGGATAAAACAACCCTTATTGCTGAAAATTAGGGAATCGTTAGTTTCTATAACATTGATAAAGCCAGAAAGGCTATAATCTTGGTGGGCGATGCAATTATTGATTGCTTCTCGGATGACGTAAGGATCGTAACGTAGCATTTCGTCTGGGAAAAGGGTGTTCCCTTGAATTCGTTGGTACTTGACGTTCCGAATTTTCGCGTAAATCTTGTCAACAGCCAGCAAAAAGGGGCAGGGCTCAATTTGAGAATCAGATACTGCACCTTTTAAGACCCATCTTATTTTTGCCATTGAGGGACCAATGAAATGTTCAGACTCCGATCGGCCAAGCAAAATGATGGCAGTACGGGTTATTTTGCCTCTTATGGTAACTTTCGATTTATTCAAGAAAGTAAGGTCATCCCAAGAATCGACCTCAAGTGCTTTTTCAGGGTTCTTTGCTTTATAGTTCTTTCGGGCTTGCAAAATAGCTGCTTCGTCCAAATCAGCTAACGTAGCGTCTGTACAAATCTCTGCACTCCAATCATGCACAACTTGTGCTCGAATGCGCTCAAGTTTTTCAATGCTAAGGGATGTTGATTCCTCGCCATCCCGGGCATAAAAATGGCCTTCCCACGAAGTTGGGATGCCTCGTGGCGCAGCGGGTATCTGAAAAAGGACAACCCTGCCTTCGGTGAGCGACAACTCATGGATTTCTATAAACGTGATGCGGTTAGTTTTACTAGCTATTTCTCCTTTCAATCTGTCCAAGTCTGCTCTATTTGTTGGATATTGGGTTCCAACCACTGTTTTTGTCTTGTCTTCTACTCCAAAAATTAGCCAACCATAAGATTGGCTTTTCAAGTTAGATTCATTAGAAATCGCGGAAAAGCATTTGCCAAGTTTATTGAAATCGTAGGTGTACTTAGCCTCTTTAAACTCTACTACCTCTGTTTCGGCAGGCAAGGAGCATAAATAGTTAAGCGTTTTTTCAAGTTCTATTGCTGTCATAATGTGATCAGATTTTTCAGTTCCAACAGCGCAGGCCGGTCTTTGGGGAGCGGATAATGAAAAGATTGAGTGATGGGGAAGCGTACTTGGCGCTTAGAAAATTTTGGGCAAATTTAAAACAAAAAGTGGGATACTTTGCCACGATGTGGAAAACTTGTGGTTTTATTTCCAAAGTTGGGAGCAACGAACCTTCACCCAGCCTAACGAGTTGTTACATCAAATAAATAATCGGTTATGAATCAGGAAATTAAACTGCGGGATGCAGTTTCGCTGCTAAAAGCAATGCCAGCCCAGAACCTTAAAGCGGGCCAAGTTGGTACTGTCGTAGAAGTATTTGGTGATGGCAACTTTGAAGTGGAATTTGGGGACAAGCAAGGTCGAACTATTGCGATGCTCTCGTTGAAAAAGGTGGATTTGTTGGTGTTGCAACATGAGATGAAGGGGGTGAACTGAAAAGGGGGAGAGTTAAAAGAATCGGGGGCGTTTGAGGAGGCCCACCACGAAGGAAGGCGGCTCTGGGTAATGCCCTCCTCCTTAGTTTTTTGTAAAAACACTTGGTAGGCTCCCGAATATTTTGCATTTTCCTGTTTTCGACACTGGGACACCCAAAATCAAAACCCGAATAAATCGGCGAGATTTTTCTGCTCATCTCTGGTGTAAATCGTTTTGGAAACCGTTTCGTCAGACCCGTTCAACTTGACCTGAACCGAGAAGATGGTTTTAG
>JANMME010000972.1:0-13450 GCA_031373015.1 Saprospiraceae bacterium | reverse complement strand
TGTTGGCCTGCCTGCTGTTGCTCCCTTTTTATGGGTTGCTCAACGGCAGTTTTTTTGAGGGATTGCTCACCCCACTCCAGTTTGGGCTTTTCATAGGAACCTTCCTGGCCGACAACTTTTCTGCCCTTACCATAGTAACCTTGCGTAGCGAACGAAAGGTGAAAAAGATCGCTATTGTGAACATTGCCACCCTATTGGTCAGCCTTGTGTTGTCCGTCTGGCTGGTGTTGTTTGAAAAAATGCACGTTACGGGGGCTTTGTTAGCGGGCTTGTCCGCATCGCTCTTTCGGGCCGTGCTGTACTGCTCTGATTCAAGGCGGCATTTTCGTTGGGTGGGCCTTGACCGGCTGCTTATCAAAGATTTGTTGAGTTATGGGCTGCCCGTTATTCCGCATAAAATGCAGGCACAGGTGATTCAGATTTTCACGGCATTTATGATCAATCAAAAGCTTGGAATCGCTGCCTCTGGGCTGTATGCGGTGGCCACCAAATTAGCGAAACCGCTCTCTTTTGTGGTGAGCATCGTGCAGCAATCCTGGGTACCATTTAAGTTTCATATCCATAAAACGGACGCAAATCCCGCCCAGACATTCCGAAAACTGATCAGCCTTTATTGGGTCGGAGTCATCATGCTTTGGGGCATCTTTTCACTGATTACGCCCTGGCTGTACCATTGGTTGATTGACCCAAAATACTGGTCAGGGATACCGTATGTGCCGTTTATTATGGCGATTTCGGTGGCGCAGGCCGTTTATTTTATGGTAACGACGGGGTTTGAACTCTCGCCCCGCCAAAGTATGATGGCAAGGGCGTCTTTTGTGGGCATGATCACGCTGGTGGGATTGTCCTTGCTGATGGTGGACTTTTACATGCCTTACAGTTTCATTCTCGCTCAGGCATTGGGATATATTATCATGGGATTTGTATTGCTCCCCGAATCGGCCAGAATGCTCAAGATTGATTACCCCTTTTTAACCATGTTATTATTGGGAGCAGTCGTAGTCGGGTTGGTCGCCTACCTGTTTGATTATCAGGAAATTATACCCATATTGTTGGGGATTGGTTGCGTTATGTTTGTGAGTATTATAGCCCTTAGGACATTGTTCCCACAATTTTCGGCAAAGCAACTATTTCCAAAAACCTTTGGGAAAGCAGCCTGAGTTCCCCCGTACTACGGGACATTTTTCTCGCAGATGTTGCACAGATAAACTCCGCAGATGTCACACAGATAAATTCTGCGTAAAATCTGCGGAGTTTATCTGTGTAACATCTGTGTGATATAGAAGTGTCCAGTAGTATGAAGTTTCCCATTCAACACCTGACAAAATGACGATCCCAGAATATATCCTTTATCATCTTTCCCGAAAATGGCCTGCCCCAAATCGCCCGCTCAAGGCTGGCGAAGGGCTAAGCGGCGAGGCATACCATTTGGCTTATGCGATGAAAATGCAGTATCTCCCCTGCGTTCAAAACGGAATAAGGCATGATATTCAAGGAAAAGAAATTCTGGAAATAGGTTGTGGGCACGGCGGCATCACTTGCTTTCTGGCCATGAACGGCGCCAAGCGCGTAGTAGGAATTGACCTAAACACCTACAACCTGAGCATTGCTGAAAAATTTCACAAACAACTGGTTCATAATGTGTTAGGAAGTTCAGAAGCCCGACTGAATGTGGAGTTTTTAGAAAAAAATGCAACGGCGCTCGATTACCCGAGTGGGTGTTTTGACATCGTTTGGGCAGAAAACGTTTTTGAACATTTTATGGAACCTGAAGCCGTCATGAAGGAAGCCTTTCGCGTACTTCGGCCCGGCGGGAGGCTTGTTGTGCCCATATTTTCTTCCATTTACAGCAAGCATGGTGCGCATGTCAAACAAGGTTTGAAAGTCCCCTGGTCAAACCTGTTTTTTTCTGAAAAAACCATTTGCAATACCCTTTTTCGATTGGCGCAAGAGAACCCCCAAGTACTTGAAATGTACCCTGGACTGGCTGAAAACCCCAGCAATATTCGCGAATTACGCCGATACAAAGACTTGAATGACATAACGTTTGGGAAATTCAAGCGGATGGCCGTCGCCTGCGGATATCAGATAGAATCTTTCCAAAGCAGAGTGCCTGGTGGTATCGTTCGGATGTGCAATTTGGTGATTCGAAAAGTGCCAGTACTTCGCAATTCGTTGCTCCACGATGTATTTTCAACCGGCGCTTCTGCCATTTTAAGAAAGCCCGGGAAGGGTTAATGCCAACTTTGCAAAGAATCCTCTACCTCCATCAAGACGGTCAATACACAGGCTCAGCCATAAGCCTTTCTTATCTGATCCGGCATTTGGATCGCACGCGTTTTGAGCCATGGGTGCTGATGGCCGAAGAAGGCCCTGCACGCAATCTCTTTGAAGAATTCGGAGCGATCGTGGAAGAGAAGCCATTCCCACGTTTCTGGACCGCACCAGGACCGCGTTGGTATGCACTTGCAGCTTGGCGACAGTTATTGTATTACTGGCCGCAGCCCGCCCTAAAAAAATGGGTAAAATGGCTTTCTCCTTCGATAATTCACATCAATGATAAGGCTGCTGCACCCGCCGGAAGGGCTTTACACTCCTTGGGCATCCCCATCGTGCAGCATTTGCGCAGCACTTATTACAGCACGGCCTCGTTATTAAACAAATGGTTGTCAATCAAGATGATACGCCATTTTTCCGACGCCCTCATTGCTATTTCGGAAGACGAAATGGATAGATTTGAAGCCCTTTCGCCTGAAGTGATTTTCAACTCCGTTGACCTGGAGGACGCAGCCAAAGCCCATGAACGGCGAACAGAAATGCGTGACAAACACGGCATCTTGGGGGGCGATTTTCTGGTGGGCTACCTCAGCGTCGTGTCGCCCGTACGCGGGATTTGGAATTTTTTGGAAATGGCAAAACGTATCCTGTTGTCGGGCAAGGATGCTACGCCCCCAAACGATGTTCCAAATTACAAATTCATGGTCGTAGGCGCCTTGCCCAAAGAAGAGCCAATGAAAGGCCAATTGTCCGAAAAAATTGAAAAAACAGGCTTAGCAGACTGCGTGATTTTTACCGATTTCCAGCAGGATTCGCTGGGCTATCTGGCTGCATTCGATGTGCTGGTCGTCTGCAACGAGCATGGTGTGCTGGGCCGACCGCCACTGGAGGCTTTGGCGGTAGGTACGCCTTCCGTCGCATTCAGTGGGCACTCTGGCAAAAGCCGGGTTTTGGTGGACGGGCTTACCGCCAAAATAGTGAAACAAGGGGATGTAACGGCCTTGGCAGAGGCTGTATCTTATTTGGCCGACAATCCAAATATGCACACAAAAATGCGAGAAAACGCCCTGATTTACGCCAAAGACAATTTTTCTCCCGAAAAAAATGCCCAAAAAGTAATGGAAGTGTACGAACGGCTCATAAATAACCATGCCTAACCCCGCTACCATCATCCTCTGCGGCGGCGATATCAATGCTTCCCACCTACCCATCGCCACCAGCGGTTCCAACGCAATGATACCGGTGAACGGCAAGCCCGTCATTGGCTGGATATTGGAAGACTTGTTGGAAAAGCAGGTCGCCCATGTGGTGCTGGTAACCCAGGCAAAAAATGAACAACTCCTCAACTTTGTCCAATGGGCATTTCAAGGAAGACTGAGCATCGAATTCGCGCTGTTGAAAACAAAGGGCAGCATCATTCATTCGCTCCAAGCCGGATTGGAAAAGTTGGCGGGAGAAAACCCGGTAACCATCTTATTAGGCGACACGCTCATCAACGGGCCCCTTCCAGTAGTAGAGAACTTTGTACTCGTATCCGACCAGTTTGACGACCCTCGAAACTGGTGCCTTGCCAAAACAGATCGTAATGGGCAAATCCTTCAATACTTTGACAAAAAGAATGTCAGCCCGGAGGGCTTAGTAGCATTAACCGGGCTTTACCATTTTTCGGATTCTACATGCCTCGCGCAAGCCTGTGAACAAACGGTAGCGCAGGGCGGAAAAGAACTGAGCGATGTACTTGCGGTCTATGGCCTTCAACGTCCTATCCGCGCCATTCCAACCGCCCATTGGTGCGATTTCGGCCACATGCCGCATTTCCTTTTGGCCAAACGCAAGTTGCTGCAATCCCGCTATTTCAACCAGCTCCATATAGAGGAAGTAACGGGAATCATGCGTAAAACAAGCACTTATCCAGAGAAATTGAGGGACGAATATGCCTGGTATATGGACTTGCCCGACGAACTCAAGGTGTTGACACCCCGGATGTTGGGCAAAGAAGATGACGGCGACACCTTTACGATAATACAAGAATACTACGGCTATCCAAACCTCGCAGAGTTGTACTTGTACGGCAACCTGGACCTCGAAATCTGGAAGGCAACGATCCACAACTTGATGCGCACACACCTGAGTTTGAAAAGTTTTAAAGGTCCCGTCAGCCATGCAGACGCTTGGCATATCTACTGGGAAAAAACCGAAGCGAGGATGGCAGAATTGGTGGCGGAGGACGAATTTTTTCAACATCTGACTGCCCTCGAACATATCTGGTGGAACGACCGGAAACTCAAAAATCTTCCTCTGCTGAAATCCGACATCCAAGCCCGTTGTGAGCACTTGTCCGCCACTGTAAAGGGCGCAGTCATCCATGGCGATTTCTGCCTCTCCAACATCCTATATGACCTAAACAATCAATTGGTTAGACTGATTGACCCGAGGGGAAGCTTTGGCCAAAAAGGCATTTATGGAGACCCGCGCTATGACATGGCAAAACTCCGCCACAGCCTTTGCGGGGGCTACGATTTTATAGTGGCAGACTTGTTCACGATAGAAACCCAAGCGCATGGGCATTTTGAAACCACTATCTGTGGCGGCGAGTTGTACGAAGATTTGGCCAAGTTTTTCGATGCCGAAATCGAGCGTGTAGGCTATGATTTGCAAGAAGTTATGTTCATTGAAGCCCTGCTGTTTTTGTCTATGATTCCGCTGCACAAAGGCAAACCCAAAAGGCAGGTGATGATGTACTTGCGGGCAATGGATTTGTTCAATCAGATATGAAAATAATATTACCCATGGCTGGCCGCGGCAGCCGATACACGGACCAGGGCTACGAAACGCCCAAACCTTTGATCGAAGTAGCCGGAAAACCCATGTTGCTTTGGGCATTGGACGGGCTGTTGGAATTGGATTTTTCGGAATTGATTTTGGTGATTTTGGAAGAACATGAAAGGCGTTTTGGAGTATTTAATTTGATTAAAAAGTACCTGAATGGCAGCGCTTTGGCAAACCAAAACCTTGGAGAAATTTCGATAAAACTTGTCACCATCCCTCACGTTACGGAAGGTCAACTTTGTACGGTTCTTGCCGCTAAATCCTTGATAGACACGCCAGAAGATGTTTTAGTAGCCGCTTCTGACACTTTTATTCGCAGCAATCTGGGAAAGGATATTCAGGCAAAGCCCTCCGAATGCGCCGGGATCATTTCTGTCATATCCCTGCCCGGCGAACAGTGGAGTTTTGCCCGGACGGATGAGGAAGGCCGCGTGGTTGAAGTGGCGGAGAAGGTCCGTATATCTGATCATGCCAGCAACGGATTGTACTACTTTTCAAAAGGTTCGGAATTGGTGGCTTTCGGGGAAGATATGATACGAAAGGACGAACGTACAAGAGGCGAGTTCTACGTCATCCCGGTGTATCAAAAAATGGTGGATGCCGGAAAACTCGTCATTATTTCTCATGCTTCTGAGATGTGGGATTTGGGCACGCCAGAGGCTAAAATGCGATTTGAGGCGTATTTATACCTCGCGCCGCCAAGTTTTCAGCATGGTTGATGCTGAAAATACGTTTACTAAACTTTCAAAAGTTTAGTAAACGTTGGCCGCGCTTATGCTGAAAACTTGACGGCGCGAGGTATAATGAACCATAAGGACTCGGCCAAAGACTCACTAAATCTATGAAATTCAGCCTATGCATTCCGAACTTTAACTATGCCCGTTACTTGGGACGAACACTCGAAAGCGTGTTGAACCAGGCACAAGCCGACTTTGAAATTTGCGTGGCCGACAACAACAGCACCGATGATTCTCAAGCACTTATACGCGATTTTGCCGCAAAAGACCCGCGTATAAAATACAGATTCAATCCCAGCAATGTGGGCTTCTCTGACAATTTATTGGTCGCCTCTGAAATGGCTGTGGGCGACTGGCATATCCTGCTTTCCTCCGATGATCTTATCAACCCGGGAGCACTTGATTTTTACCAAAAATTCATCCGTACGATTGGCGACAAATCACGTTTTGCATTCAGTGCCACTTGCGACAAGATAGATGGCCAGGACGTCAAAATTGGGTACTTAGGTCCACGGAGTAAGGTGTGGCGTTCAGAAGATATTGATCGCAGGCTATCGGAAGAAATGGGCTGTACCGTTTACCGGGTAGCGTCTGCCGAAATGATGCGTCGTTGTTTATCCAGCTTTTATGGCTTTTTCAATTTTGCATCCGCCTGCTACCCGGCCACGGCTTATGCGGCGGCAGGCGGCTACTTCGGGGGACGAATGTATGGTCCCGATAAATGGTTTCATTGGCGCTTGTTGACCCAATTGGAGGAAGTTTTTTTTATAGACGCTCCGTTGTTCAGTTACCGCTGGCACGACCAGAATCAGGCAGCGTTGCAAGAAAAAAACCGCGCCCTTAAATACCTCGTGGATGAGTACCGCAATGCTATAGAAACGCCCCCCGAGATGTTGCGCCTGGCAGGGATAAGGCCAGAGGCCCTACCACGCACATTTATGGAAGAAGTCGTGGCAAAACAAGCCTTCTCATGCCTGAAAAAAGGCGAGCGCGAGGAGGCAAAAAGAATCCTTCGCTTTGGGGCGGCTACCTACCCTGTCCTAACTTCGACATCGTTTAATGTTTGGGCGATTAGAGGATTGATACTGCTGGGGCCCATTGGCAGCTTGGCTGCAAGGCTTATTAAGCCCAAATTCTAAGCATCTTGAACCTGAGCATCCCACAAATAAAAAAATTGCACTTGCTAAAATCATGGCAGAGTGGGGATATTGGGCGCAGCTTCAATGTGTACGTTTTTTTCTTAGCCTACCCTTTCATCAGTATAGGAAACTCGCTGTCCTTCTATATTTTTTTGCTATTGCTGCTACTTTTGAACAGGAGAGGAGAGCCTGCCATCGTGCGTTTCAGGCAGCCAAAAGCATGGCTTTTTTTGGCCTTCGGCCTAATTGCCGCTGGCAGCACGCTTTTATCGCCCTTAAACCAAACTATTTCCACCCAGCTGGGCTCCTCTAAGATCATTTTACAATTGGCCTATTGGATTTTTTTGGCAATGTTCATTCAAACCCATGCGCCAAAAATAAACTTATACAGCATAGGCAAATACCTGACCATTGGCTCCTGGCTAGTCGCTGCGCAATATTTCTTTTTTAATTCGATCAAAGAGTTACCACTTATTGTTTCCTGCAATCGAAATTCAATGGTGCTTACCTTTTTGGCGCTTTTACCATTTCATGTTTTATATATTCAAAAGCGGTTCGGGACTAAAGTCATTTGGCCTTATTTATTGTTTGTAATATTTGTAATGTTGTCCAGCCAGGGACGAGCAGGGGCAATCCTTATTATACTCCAATCCTTTTTAATTGCTTCGTTATGGTTGCACAAACGATTTGTTTTTTTTGCAAAGTTCTTTTTCTGGGGTACGCTCCTGATGTTTTCTATGCTTTATAGCACCAGCAACCGGCTGGCTTTAGGGGCAAGTCTTTCTTCCGTTTCGCCCCGTTTGGCAGAATTTGTTGAAGGCGTTGGACAAGGAGGCGACCTGGCAAAAGACGAATCCTGGCTCACGCGAAGGCTTATGATCGAAAAGGGGAAAGAAATTAATGAAGCATATCCCTGGTTCGGTATCGGGCTTTTTAATTTTAGTTTATACGAGGCTCAAATGCCTTTGTTTTGGAGCAAAGATTATGTACCCCTGCAGGACGAAAAGGACGCAGAGGTTCATTTCAACCAGACCTCCTCGCATAATTCCTATTTACAGATATGGGCAGAAACAGGCTACGTTGGGGTGTTTTTTTTTCTATTGATCCTCTTTTTTCCACTGGCTCATTTTATTAAAAAACTGCTTTTTGGAAGCTTGGGCCTTGAAGATATGCCTCTGATCAGCCTGTTTGCTATTTGCCTTCACTTTTATGTCATTTCCGCCATTACCAGTGCTTTGAGTTGGTTTGTCATTGGGTTTGCTTATGCATCATACAGTAAAAAACTGAACATTTAAACAAATGACTCTGGGCTTTTACTATCATGTTACGGCTGTTTCCCGCGATGGCAACATCCGTTTGCCCAGCTACCTCGGTTTGTTTTTAGATTCCATCGCAGTTAGAGTCAAATGTTTAGTTGTGTTCCTGCATGAAGCAGCAGATTATGAAGCAAATTCCTGCAATTATACACTCCAATCGAATAACATTCGCTGGGTCAATCTTGGCCCGAAAAAGCCCGCTTGGCATCGCGCCCTTTTTGGCAAAAGCCTGCTAAAAAAATTTGAGAACGAAGCAATTGACTGTGACGTCCTGCTTATTCGGGCTCCTACGCCTTTATCCGCCGCATTCTTTGCTGTTTTTAAAGGGAAAAAACCCATGGTATATATGGTGGTCGGCGATTATGTGGCTGGAGTTCCGCATCTGAAACTCCCTTTTTTGCGCAAATGGGCTATTTATGCAATGGCCGTTTATCTGGATCGTTCGTTGAAAAAATCTGCCCGATTTTGTTGTATTTTGAGCAATTCAAACGATATCCTTGAAACATTAAAACCCTTCGCAAAAGAGGCTCATTACATTCGAACAACTACACTAACGGAAAAGGACTTTTTTGAAAGGACGGATACCTGCCAATCTGCCCCTTACAACGTGCTTTATACTGGCCGTTTTGATTTTGCCAAAGGGCTTAGAGAATTGCTTGAAGCCAGTGCCGCGCTGATGGCAAAAGGTCTTCCAATCCGACTCCATTTGGGGGGCTGGGAAGACACGCCCGGAAAGCCCGTGACTTACTGGCTGGAACAACGGGCTCTGGTGCTGGGCATCTCAGAATATGTGGTAAACCACGGAAAAAAAACACATGGCGAAGCCCTCAATGCCCTTTATCGGTCTGCAGATATATTTGTAATGCCCTCCTATCAAGAGGGTTTTCCGCGTTCGATTTGGGAAGCCATGGCGAATAGTGTCCCGGTCATTGCCACAACGGTCGGCTCTATTCCTTTTAATCTTTGCGATGGCGAAAATGCACTTTTGATACCTCCCAAGCAAGAAGTCGTTATCTCGGATAAGATTGAACTCCTAATAAAGGGCGCCTCCTTGCGTCAAAAACTGATTGTCAACGGTTTGAAAGTGGCCCGAGAGGTAACACTTGAATCTCAATCGAAAATTTTAATTGACATTATAGAAACCTTTTTGGATAACCGCCATTAAAACCATCCTATACATCGGCAACCAGCTTTCAGGGCCTGGCTCAAGCGTTTCCATGATGGAAACACATGGCAATATGCTGGAGGCACATTGCAAGGTTTTTTACGCTTCTGATAAACAGAACAAAGTGCTGAGAATGCTCGACATGGTGTTCAGCTTTTTGCTTAAAATGCATAAGGTGGACTGTGTAATCATTGCCGTATACAGCACACTCAATTTTTACTATGCCTGGGTTATTGCTATACTCTGTCGCACCTTTGGAAAACCCTATATTGCCTATCTGCACGGGGGCAACTTACCTACACGTTTGTCTCAGTCACCCCGGATGTCTAGCGCAATTTTCAATCATTCATTTGCCAATGTAGCACCATCCGGTTATTTAAAGGCCGCCTTCGAGCAAAGTGGTTTCAAGACATTGTACATCCCAAACTTTGTCCAAATTGAAGACTTTCCATTTGTCCAACGTGAAGACCTTCGTCCGCGCTTGCTCTGGGTCCGCTCTTTCGAAAAGACCTACCACCCCGAAATGACCATCAAAGTATTTGCAGAAATTCAAAAGACATATCCAGAAGCTGCACTCTATATGGTCGGCCCCGACAAAGACGGGAGTATGGAACAGTGCAAACAATTGGCTGATGAACTCAATCTGGAAGGGCAAATTGTTTTCACAGGCAAACTGGCAAAATCAGAATGGGCCGCTGTGGCTGCAGATTACGACATCTTCATCAGCACCACGCATGTTGACAATACGCCTTTAAGTGTTATAGAGGCTATGGCATTGGGGTTGCCTATTGTTTCTACTCGTGTAGGCGGAATGCCCTATTTATTGACCCACCAAGAAACGGGGCTGCTCAGTCCGGACAACGACATCCCTGCGATGGTCGAAAACATTCAAAAAGTGCTCGATTCGCCTGTTTTGGCAAAGAGACTTAGTTTGAATGCTCGCCAAAAAGCCGAAAACTTTGATTGGAAAGTTGTGGAAAAGCAATGGCTCGATTTATTGAATAGTACCTTATGAAATGGGCTACGAATCTTTACAGCAAAAGTCCTGTTTGGCTTCAAAACCTTGCCATTTCCGCCTACGGCTACAGCTGGCAAAATCGCCGGTTTGGGGGTGTTTTTGAACAGGCGTTGAAGGGCTTCAAAGAGCGTGAATATTTTGATAACCAACGGTTTAATGAATACCAGACCCTCCAACTCCGCTGCCTGCTCGTACACGCATTCGAGGCCGTGCCGTCTTACCATCAAGCATTCAAATCTGCCGGATTCGATAGCTCCCGGCTACAAAAATTTGAATTACAGGATTTGCCCAAACTCCCTTTCCTTGAAAAAAATACCCTTCGGGAATATGGCCAAACAAGCCTGCTTTCTCAAAAACGTGAATTGGGCGGGGCATTTTTCGGGAGTAGTGGCAGCACCAATACGCCTACCCAGATCCTATTTTCTTCCGCCATGCACCAACGCTGGAGCGCAGGCTTTGAAGCCCGGGTACGGCATTGGGCCGGAGTGACACGCCACGACCCACGCGGTATGATCGGAGGCCGCAGGGTAGTGCCGGAAGGCGCGGTTAAACGGCCATTTTACCGCTACAATCTCGTGGAAAAACAGACTTATTTCTCCGCCTACCACATTTCCGACGCCAACGCACCGGATTATCTGGAAGGCATGAAAAAACATGGCGTGGCCTATATGAACGGTTATGCGATGAGCAATTACTTCCTCGCGAGATTTTTAGAGGAGAGCGGCCACGAAGCCCCCCAAATGAAAGCCGTACTGCCCAGTAGCGAAAAACTCACGCCTGAAATGCGCGCTACTTTCCAACGCGTTTATGGCTGCAAAACCTACGATGCCTGGAGTGGGGTAGAAGCCTGTGGTCTAATATCAGAATGCGAACACGGGAGCTTGCACGCCAGCCCTGACATGGCTGTTCTGGAATTTCTCGACCCTGATTCTGGTTTACCCGCCCGGCCCGGACAATTGGCCGAGGTGGTGTGTACGGGCTTGCTCAATTACGACCAACCCCTCATCCGCTACCGGATCGGCGATCTCATGCGGTATTCTGAAGCGCCCTGCCCTTGTGGCCGACAAATGCCTGTAATTCAAGAGATTGTAGGCAGAATGGAAGACACCGTGGTCGGCCCAGACGGGCGGGAAATGGTGCGTTTTCATGGCGTTTTCATCGGCATTCCCAGTATTGTGGAAGGCCAAATTGTACAACAGGATTACACCTATTTTGAAGTGAAAATAGTAGCCTCCAAACCTTTGAAGGAAGCCGAACGTCAACTTATTCGACAACGCATGAGGAGCCAATTGGGCGATGTGAAGGTCGAAATCATAGAAGTGAGCCATATTCCCCGCGGTCCGAACGGAAAATTTAAAGCCGTGGTCTCTAGGATTAAAGGGACCGTTATTCTTTAAGCGTTATGAAATGGGCCACGGATTTCACGGATAAGACACGGATTGACACAGATTTAGAAAAATCCGTGTCCCATCCGTGTCATCCGTGGCCCATTTTCTTGAAAAAATCATCACCTTGAAACTCATCACCGTCATCGGCGCCCGCCCCCAGTTCATAAAAGCCGCCGCAGTTTCACGAGCATTCCGGGCATTTCCATCCATAAAAGAAAAGATCATCCACACAGGTCAGCATTTTGACGCCAACATGTCGGACATATTTTTTGAGGAAATGGAAATCCCGCACCCGCATTACAACCTGAAAATCAACAGTTTGTCGCACGGGGCCATGACCGGGCGAATGTTGGAACGTATCGAAATGGTGCTGATTGCCGAGAAGCCTGATGCGCTCCTCGTGTACGGCGACACCAATTCCACCCTTGCGGGCGCGCTCGCAGCGCGCAAACTCCATATCCCGGTGATGCACGTGGAAGCCGGACTTCGCAGCAACAACAATGCGATGCCTGAAGAGACCAACCGCATCCTCACCGACCGTATCAGCCAGGTGCTTTTTTGTCCCACGGAAACAGCGGTGGCCAACCTGCGACGTGAAGGTTTTGAGCACTTTGACTGCTCGATTCTGCAAGTAGGCGACGTCATGGAAGATGCCGCGCTTTATTACGCACCCAAGGCAGCAGCACGCTCCAACCTATTGAAAACCTTACACTTGGAAGGCCGCGACTTCGTGCTTTGCACCCTGCACCGCGCCGAAAACACGGATGACCCGGCGCGTTTCAGCGCAATCATAGAAGCCCTCAATGAAACCGCCCGGCAAATGCCCGTGGTGCTTCCGCTCCATCCACGCACCCAAAAACTGCTCGAAAAAAACGGGCTTCAACTGGACGCTGTTATCCTGCCGCCAATAGGTTATTTTGACATGCTCCAACTTCTGCAAAATGCCAAAATCGTGATGACCGACAGTGGAGGCTTGCAAAAAGAAGCCTACTTTTTTGGCAAATTCTGCCTGACGCTCCGCGATGACACCGAGTGGGCAGAACTGGTGGAAGGAGCTTTCAACTTCCTTGTTGGGGCAGATAAAAACCTGATTATGAACACTTTGGAAGAAGTTTTTTCAAAGAAATTCCCAGATAAAAAAAATTTCTATGGTGGTGGAAATGCTTCGGTGAGCATCGCAGAAGTGTTGGCAAACTACCTTGTATAGCCCTGTGTTTTGGCGACCTAGTTTTGGGATTCCCTGTCAAAACCGCGTAGCGGTGACATTTTAGTAATGAAAATCCTGATCCTCACCCAGTACTTCCCGCCAGAAACCGGCGCACCGCAAAACCGGCTGTACGAGATCGCAGTCCGGTTGCAAGCATTTGGTGCAAAGGTATCGGTGCTGACGGCTTTCCCCAACTATCCGAAATACGAAGTATTGTACCAGAAGTCGCCAAGTTTTAGCCAAATTTTGGCTTCAGCAGTATCTCGAAGTGCTTCAAAAGCTTTGGCTTGTTGCTCGTATTGAATGAGTTGTTCCACAATTTGGAGGCGGTTGAGTGCCGTTTGGCCGCTCACTTCCCGATTGATGCTCTCCCC
>JANMME010000332.1:0-4923 GCA_031373015.1 Saprospiraceae bacterium | reverse complement strand
TAGAAAATTTGGTTGCTATTTGGAAGACGACGAGCTTTGAAAAGTGGATGAATATCCACGGCTAAAAAACAACGGACGAATGTCCGTCGAAACGCGGTAGTGCTTTTTGCTGAAGTAGGAAACAAGTACGGCGCAGCAGGGGGCGCTTCTTTGTCATGCTACGAGCGTTCTGTTTTTGCACAATCATCCGAGTAGTAATAACCAACCGTCGGCAGCGGACATTGGACTGACGAAGAAACTTTGTGAGGCCGGAAAGGTGCTGGAGATAACAGTGCTGGATCACATCATTGTGACGGTGGTAGGGTTTTATAGTTTCTCGGAAGAAGGAATGATATAAAATTGCCCGAGTTTACCTATACCTCACTAATGATTCTTTTTTGCTCTTGGAAATCATTTTACTTGTTTAATTTGGAGTCATTTTGTCTCAGTTGAAGTCTGAATGCTCTCAAATGTTTCAGATCCCAATAAAATATTTTTAAAAAGTCTTGACTTCCCTGAAATTATATCGTAATATTGCGATTGATATGGGAATTTCGAAAACAGAAGAATTTACAGTAAAGGAGAATAAGATTGCTATGTATGCAAAAGCCCTTGCTCATCCTGCACGTGTTGCGATTCTACAATTACTCCTGAAAAAACAGTCTTGCATCTGCGGAGATATTGTTGAAGAACTTCCTTTGTCACAGTCAACCGTCTCACAGCATTTGAAAGAATTAAAATCCGCAGGGTTAATCAAAGGAGATATTGAAGGTGTGAAAACGTGCTACTGTATTGACGAAAAGGAATGGGCACAAGCTAAACATTATCTCTCTTCCCTTCTGAATTCCGTAGTGGTTGACAAAAACTGTTGCTAAAAAAATTTAACTAACTCAATCGTAATATTACGAACTATGAAAAACAAATCCCCAGAAGAAATTAAAAACATGGTTAGAGAACAATACTCCGCTATTGCTAACCAGGACAAAAGTCAGAATGAATCATCCTGCTGCGGCTCTACTTGCTGCTCCACTGATGTATACAGCATCATGTCAGATGATTATGTAAAACTTGAAGGATACAATCCAGATGCTGATTTAGGATTGGGTTGTGGTTTGCCTACAGAGTTCGCCAAAATAAAGAAGGGGGATGTGGTTATAGATTTAGGTTCCGGTGCAGGGAATGACTGTTTTATCGCTCGACACGAAACAGGACCTGAAGGAAAGGTAATTGGTGTAGACTTTACTGAGCCTATGATTGCAAGAGCAAGATTGAATGCGGAAAAGTTGCATTATCACAATGTTGAATTTCGTCAGGGTGACATTGAAGCTTTACCAGTATCGGATAATACTGCGGATGTAGTGGTAAGCAATTGCGTCCTCAATCTTGTTCCAAACAAACAGAAAGCTTATGATGAAGTTTATCGGACATTGAAACCAGGCGGCCACTTTAGTATTTCCGATGTTGTTATTGATGGACAACTTCCTGAAAAGCTTTTACAAACTGCAGAGATGTATGCAGGTTGCATTTCAGGTGCTATGCCGAAGAGTGAATACATGTCTACAATAGCCAATAGTGGATTCAAAAATGTAGTGATTCAAAAACAAAAGTCAATTGTAATACCAGATGATATTCTGGCTACATATTTAACAGAGTCAGAGATTTTCGGATATAAGAATAATCAAATCGGCATTTTCAGCATCACTGTTTATGGAGAAAAGGAGAAAAGCTGTTGTGGTCCTGAATGCTGCTCTTAATTAATCAACATCCTAAATATAATAACAATGGTTACAAAGCGAGTGTTATTTCTTTGCCTGCATAATTCAGGCAGGAGTCAAATCGCAGAAGCGTATTTGACAAAACTTGGTGGTGAAAATTTCATTGCTGAAAGTGCGGGTTTCGAACCAAAGCCAATAAACCCATTTGTCATCGAGGTTCTGAAAGAAGAGGGAATTGACATTTCTCAAAAGAAATCAAAAGGCGTATTTTCTCTTTTCAAACAAGGACACATATATCATTATGTGATTAGAGTGTGTAACATTGCTGCACAAGAACAATGTCCGATTTATCCAACTATGGCAGAGATGATTGATTGGTCCTTTGAAGATCCTTCTAAAGTGATAGGTTCTGATGAAGAAAAGTTGGAAAAAATTCGTCAGATTCGTGATGAGATAAAGAAACAAATTCTGTCCTTTATTCAAGTTATGAAAACGAATTCTCCAATATTAAATAAACAAAAATGAGAATAGCATTGTTTAGCGACATACATGCAAATCTACCTGCGCTCGAATCATGCTTAAGAAATATTGAAGAAAAAAAACCAGATTCAATTTATTGTCTGGGTGATTTAGTCGGCTATAATATTTGGCCAAATGAAGTTATCAATGAAATCCGTAAACGTAAAATCTTTGAGCTGTGTGATATTTATCCACTTTTCAAGGCCCATCGTCTGTGAATAATTCCAAAATCTGATGCGGAGAATTTAAAAAACCAGCTGTTTTCGTTCTTCAACCCTTTTATTTAAATATATGCAGGAACATATCTATCGGGAGAAAAGCAAAAATGGCTCATTTTGGCGAAAAGAAGCCTAATGAGTCCCTGCCTGCATTGCATTTCGACAGGCAGGCTAATGATTTGATATTAGAGGTCCCGAGCGTACTTTGAGAATTTTTATATACTGCTGATTTGCAAATTAATAAGGAGATAGAAAATGACTTAGCGAAACGTTTTTAGTTATTTGTCTTGTATGCTTATTAGCTGTTAAATTTAATTATTAAGATAGAAATCAATGACTTGTAGTTGGTTTAAAAATTTTCAAATAAAGTAATAATGTAAATTATTTTATTTGCAACGGATAATTTTTATTGTTCTAAATATAAAATAAATTGTAACACATAAAAACGATACCAAAAATGAAAATACAAGGAAACTTATATCTTTACCAGTGCTACAATTATTAGAAAAATAAACACATAAAATCATTAAAACATAAAATAGAAAAATCCAAAATAAAATCATAGTTCCAAAATACAAAAACAAATATCTACCAATTTTCTTAATTAACGACAATTTCTAATTTCTCTCTGTTTTGAGACCGTTATATGGTTTAATTTTAAAATAACAATTTTGAATCACAAAATAAATCGGCTCAAGTCCGAATTGCGTGACAGGTCGCCGACACGCGCTTCCACATAGGCTGCGTCGATGGTGAGCACCTCGCCCGAACGATCCGGGGCGGTAAAGGACACATCGTCGAGAATGCGTTCCATCACCGTCTGCAACCGCCGTGCACCGATGTTTTCCACCGTGGAGTTCACCGCCACGGCCACTTCGGCGATGCTTTGCACCGCATCGGCTGAAAAGATCAGCTCGACACCCTCGGTCGCTAGCATCGCCACCGATTGCTTGACGAGGCTCGCCTCGGTTTCGGTCAGGATGCGCTTGAAATCTTCGACATCGAGCGGTTGCAACTCGACGCGGATCGGCAATCGGCCCTGCAATTCGGGCAGCAGGTCCGACGGCTTGGCGATGTGGAACGCACCCGATGCGATGAACAGCACATGGTCGCTCTTCACCGGCCCGTGCTTGGTCGCCACCGTAGTGCCTTCGATCAAGGGCAGAAGATCGCGTTGCACGCCCTCGCGCGAAACATCGGCCCCGCCGCGCCCCTCGCGGGCACAGATCTTGTCGATCTCGTCGAGAAAGACGATGCCGTTATTCTCGACCTGCGAAATCGCCTCCTGAACGATGGCGTCATTGTCGAGCAGCTTGTCGCTCTCCTCTGCCACCAGCGGGTCATAGGCCTCGCGCACCGGCAAGCGCCGGGGCTTGCCACGCCCGCCCATCGCCTTGCCAAAAATGTCGCCGATATTGATGGCGCTGATCTGGCCGGGCATGCCGGGCATCTCGAACGAGGGCATGCCGGAATTACCGCCGGACAATTCGACCTCGATTTCCTTGTCATCCATCTCGCCGGCTCGCAATTTCTTGCGAAACGCATCGCGCGTCGTCGGGCTGGCGGTCGGGCCGACCAGCGCATCGAGAACCCGCTCCTCGGCGGCAAGGTGTGCGCGCGCCTGCACATCCTTGCGCTTGGCCTCGCGCACCAGCGCAATGCCGATCTCGGTGAGATCACGGATGATCGAGTCGACATCGCGCCCGACATAGCCCACTTCCGTGAACTTGGTCGCCTCCACCTTGAGGAAGGGCGCATTGGCCAGCTTGGCCAGCCGCCGTGAAATCTCGGTCTTGCCGCAGCCGGTCGGGCCAATCATCAGGATGTTCTTCGGCGACACCTCGTCTTTCAGCGGCCCAACCAGTTGCTGCCTGCGCCAGCGGTTGCGCAAGGCAATGGCCACGGCACGCTTGGCATCCTTCTGGCCGACAATATGCCGGTCGAGTTCGGAAACGATCTCGCGGGGGGAGAAGGTGCTCATTGGGCGTAAGCCTCCGGGTGAAACTGCATGATCAATACGCCGTCTGTTTGGCTTTGAAGCCGTTCGACGGGACGAAAGCCTGCCTTTTGGTAGGCTCTGACAGCGCGCGTGTTCTTGGGATCAGGATCAATGATGATCGTTGTGTGGCCGTAATCGACAAGCGCCGCGGCAAAGCGTTTCAAGGCCGCTGATCCGATCCCTTTGGAAAGCATCTCTCCATCGGCCAGCGAAAGATCGATACCGACAGCGTCACTTGGCAAGGCCAGCAACCATGGATTTTCAAGCGTCCAGTCCGGCGTCTGATGGACACCAATATGCCAATACTGAATATATCCAGCGGGGGTCCCCTCCAACGAAAACAAGAAAGGATGGCTGGTATCACGCCCCTCGATCATGTCGCGCATATAGCCAATTTCAGCCTCGGGCTCGCCCCACCATTCACGCCAATGCGGACGCTGAAGCCATGTTGCCAGCAAGGGCAAGTCATCGGCTGTAGCGGGACGAAACGAAA
>JANMME010000950.1:0-3919 GCA_031373015.1 Saprospiraceae bacterium | reverse complement strand
GTCATCCGTGTTCCATCTGCAAAGTTAAAAACCACAAAATATCTCAATTCGGCAACACCAATTCAAATTCCACCCTTCTGTTTTTAGTACGCCCATCAGCAGTCTTGTTGTCGGCTACTGGTTTGGTTTCTCCAAACCCTTTTGCGAGGAACCGGGTTTTGGTGATGCCCTTGGCGGTCAGGAAATCAGCACATGCTTGGGCGCGTTTTTCTGAAAGCAACAGATTCGCTTCGTCTTTTCCCTGGTTGTCTGTGTGGCCTTCGATGCGTAAATTGTAATACGGATAACGCTTTAGTATGTCGGCGATGTCCGTCAGGATTTTGCTCGATTCGGCCTTTAAAACAGCTTTTCCAGTCTCGAATTTGACTGCTTTGACGGCCAGTTCTAGTTTTTCCTTGTCTTTCTTTTCGACCACCGGGCATCCACGGTTTTCCTTGGGCCCAGGTGTGTTGGGGCATGGATCGAGTTTGTCTTCCACACCATCGTTGTCGCTGTCAGGGCAGCCCCTGAAATCAATTTTCCCTTTTACGAGCAGACAGGCGTCCAGTTTGTCTTCGACCCCATCCTCGTCCGTATCGCGCACCGGACAGCCGTAATAATACTCTGCGGGGCCTTTTTCTGTGGGACAGGCATCCAATTTGTCTTCGATGCCGTCGCCGTCGGTGTCTGGGCAACCGTTGAATTGAGCAATACCTGCTAGCATTTTGCATGAGTCCGCACGGTCTTCGATGCCATCCCCGTCGGTATCTGGGCAGCCCTGAAATTGGGCAAGACCCACGACATTTGGGCAAGCGTCGTCAATATCGGGCACACCATCTTCGTCAGCGTCTTTGATGGGACATCCTGCCAGTGCCCGGATGCCTTTTTTGTGGGGGCAGTCGTCTTCGCGGTCAGCCACGCCATCGTGGTCAATGTCAGGGCATCCGTTGGTAGCCGCCGAACCAGGGATGTCCGGACATTTGTCTTTTTTATTGGCAACCCCATCTCTGTCGCGGTCGTTTGTGCCGAGCCGGAAACCAAGGGTAAGCCCACCAAACCAAAACCAGTCTTGATTATCGGCTTTTCCGGCCAAGCTGATGCCATCCAGATAGTCCGTGAAGGGAAGATTTGCCTCTAGTTCCAATCCGAGCACCAATCTGGGCGCGATGTCAAAATGGAGGCCGCCACCCACCAAGACCGAAGGTGTTATCCTCAAGTTTTTTGCATTGTCGAGGTCGCGGTTTATGTCAACGAGTTCTTGGGGGCCGTCCAGATAATAGTAACTCATGTCAGCTTTTGCCGAGCTGGCCACGCCACCTGCCCCGACAAAAAGATAGGGTGAAATGGAGCGTTTGAATCCATTGACCAACGCATACTGGGTGTGCTTGTCGAGTTGGTAAACGCTGGTGTCTATTCCTCTGCGGTATCGCCACTTGCCAAAAACATCCCATTCAACACGCACAGAGAGCTCGGCCATGTACGTTTCGAAAGAAAAATTGCGGTCTTTGCGCCACTCCGGCGAGCTGTAGAAACGGTCGTCGTCTTTCAATTGACTTGCAAGTAAATTGCCCCGGATGGCAAAGTTGGGCGAGAGGTTTTTTCGGTAGAATATCCCAGCTGTGGGGGTAAGGTTGTTTTTAGTCGCAAAATAGTCGTCATTTGCGATATCCCCATTGCACCTTGACATGCCAAAAGCGAACCCAAACTCGGCCATTTTTTCGAAATAGTGCGCTGTGTCTGCAAAATTCAAAGTTTCTTTTGTTGGGATAAGTTGATTGACCGTCCTTTGAGCTGTAGAAACCCCTGCGATCCCCATCGCAAAAAGTGTTAAGGCAAGAAGTTTTCTCATATATGTGTGATTGGCAATACTTATGGGAGGGAAATGAAATCTGGGCAAAAGTAGCAAGTGCTTTGACATAGTGCGAAGTGCTTATGCCAAGAATCGGGTTCTGTCAGAAAGCCTACATTTAAATATAACTAGCATTATTTATGCCAACAATTCAAAATCAATCACTTGTGCCCTCTGAAAACCTTGAAATAGCCACGCTTGGTGGCGGCTGTTTCTGGTGCGTGGAGGCCGTTTTCCAAGATCTAAAAGGCGTAGTTAAGGTCGAAAGCGGTTATTCAGGTGGCCCTTCGGCAGACCCTAGCTACAAGGAGGTTTGTTCCGGGCTCAGCGGTCATGCAGAGGTAGTACAGGTCACGTTTGACCCGGCCATTGTATCGTTTCAAGATATTTTGCGCGTTTTTTTCACGGTACATGACCCCACCACGCTCAATCGCCAGGGGAACGACATCGGCACCCAGTACAGATCGGTCATCTACTATCATTCGGGTGATCAAAAAAGGGATGCTGAAACAGTTATCAAGGAGGCCCAAGAAGTTTGGGACCACCCCATTGTTACAGAGGTGTCGGCCCTCGGGAAGTTTTACAAGGCCGAAGACTACCACCAAAATTATTATAAAGACAATCCCAACCAAGGGTATTGCTCGTTCATCATTGCGCCTAAAGTCAAGAAATTTCGGGAGAGATTTAAAGAGTTGGTTATTCGTTGATTGGGGGATTTGGTTATTCGTTGGATTCGATCTTGGCATTCAAATCCTGCCGTATGACCACAAAGTCAACTGGTTGTCAGCCCTGCTAGAATAAGAGCATTTAGGTTTTTAAAGACCAGAGATCAAAAAGGCCTTACTCCTTTCGGGTGCTTCTCCACATACCCCAAAATAATTCGCCCCGCATCAGGGTCGTGGAAAGAAATAGATAAGCATTCCTTCAAATCCTCCACGGATCGCCCTCCTTCGTCCCCGCCTGCCAAGCCTTCCTGCCCGCCAAATCTTGGCAGGCGGGGGCTGGCAGGAAGGCTACGGCGGGTAAACGCATCCTCCACGCTGACATAGCCAAAACCAAGGTAACGTCCCTCCTGCACACCGACCACGGCTACTTCTTCTTCTGTACGACCTTTTTCCACAAAGAAAAAGTTGCCCGATAACCGCTTTGAGATTTTTGCGATGGCCGCTTCGGCCCGTACGTTGTAATCCTCTGCTGATTCCTCACCCACACAGGCGCCGTAACATTTTTTGATCTTGTAATGGAAACAGGCTTGTTCGGAACTGTCCAAATGGGTGAGCCGGTGGCAGAGTTCATGTTGATAGACAAGGCTTTGCAAGTAATTTCGAGCGTTGTCAGGTTTTGGGTACTCGGCCACTAATTCGAGGTTCTTGGCGTTTTTTACCGTATTCTTGCCAAAGGCCAGGCAGCGGTATCCCTGCAAATCTGTGTAGGCAAAAATTGCCCCGGCGTATTGTCGAGTGCGTTGGGCGCGGTTCACCGCGGGTTGCAGGCGTTTTATCTCTGCACTCTCGTGCAAGAGTGCCACCAATTCACTGCCCGTCACTTCCCAGCTGATATCGGCTACGCCTACTCGAATTTTTTCGCCTTTGGCAGTCTGGTCGGCAAAATGCTCGAAGAGCCGTTTGCGGATGTTCAGACTTTTACCGACATAAATAACATGGCCGTTTGCATCGTGGAAATAGTAGATGCCACAGGATTCAGGTACGGCGTGGAGCCGTTCCAGCGTGATGTTGGGCGGAAGTTTGGTCTCCTTCACACCCAGATTGACGAGCGAACGGATGTTCTGTTTTCCGGATTGCTCGCCCAAAATCAGTTCAAAAAGCCGAGTGGTGGCCAGCGTGTCATCCAAGGCGCGGTGGCTTTTGTTGGCGTGGATTTGGAAGTGATTTTTGAGGTTGCTCAAGCTGTAACTTGGCAAGCCCGGAAATACTTTTCGCGAAAGCCTGACGGTGCAAAGTTGACGGCGTTGAAAATCATATCCCAATCTTGCAAACTCCTCACGCACAAAGGAATAGTCGAAATTTACGTTGTGCGCCACAAATATTTTTCCCTCGGTCAATTGCACGATTTGTTTGGCCACCTCAAAGA
>JANMME010000944.1:0-6075 GCA_031373015.1 Saprospiraceae bacterium | reverse complement strand
GTCAATTTTGGGCGGCAGAACGGCTCTTGCTGATTTTTCAAAAAACTGCTCCATGCTGTCTGCCACCATGACAATATGCAAGGCCGGATGCATGCCCAGATAGCCTTCCAGACTTTCTCGGGTAAGGATATCGTCTTCAATAATCGCTAGGTGGATTTCTTCCATTTATAAATGCGTTGAGATCCTCGAAATATTGCTTTGAATAATGTGGTAAACAGTACAAAAGTACGTGGCCATTTACCCAAAATCAACCGCATGAAAATGCGGTCGGTTTTAGAGGTTTCAGGAGCCACGGCTCGCTGCATCCATAATGTATCGAAAACACTCAGCTAATCTCCCTTTCCAACGCCTCCATCACCTGTCCGGCCATTTGCCAGGTACTCTTCATCTGTTCGGCTTGTGCTTGGCCGCCATAGATGGCTTGTTCGCAGGTATGCCACACGGAAAGCAGGGCTTGGATTCTGATGGGCGCTGCGCCGCGTTGGAGGAGCAGTGCGCTCACGTCGGCATCGTTCATCTGGGAGGTCTGGAGGCCAAAGCGGGCGGAGAGCCTGGCTTGCAGGGCCTTGAAAAGTTCGTCGTAGAAGCGGTATGGGTCATCGCCCTTAAGTAGGCGGCCAGCGTTGCTGAAGCGTTGGTGGGCAGGTTCTATGGTGGATATTGGGACATTGGGATAACTCGCCTGTCAGTAGTCAGGTTCGGATCTTGGATGACTGCCTATAGCCACTTTCAAAAGCAGTAAGCCAGAGCTGCATGTGGGATCATATACGCAAGTCTCAGCGGTGGTGTTGTTATGCATTGGAATTAAACATCTTTTCAATCTCCCCCGCATACTGCCTCCCCAATACCTCCCGCCGTACCTTCAAGGTCGGCGTAAGCAGCCCGTTTTCAGGTGTCCAAGGCTCGAAGAGCAGGTGGAAAGCGCGGATTTTTTCGATGGTACCAAGTCGCCCCTCGTTTATTTTTTCAATTTCCAGGCGGAAAAACTTTTCCACTTTTGGGTTTAGCACCATGAACTGCGGGGCTGTCCAGTGTACCTTGTTTTCTTTGCACCAAGCCTCCAGTTGCTGAAAATCAGGGACAATGAGCGCGCCCACAAAGGCACGGTTTAGCCCCACTACCAAGGACTGGCTGATATAGTCAGAGGCGTTGAGTTGCTGCTCCACAAAACCTGGGGCTACGAATTTGCCCGTGGTCGTTTTGAAGACCTCGCTTTTGCGGCCTGTTATTTTCAAAAAACGCTTGTACTCAAACCGCCCTAAATCGCCGGTACGAAACCAACCATCCAGGGTGTATCGCTCTGCGGATTCCTCTGGCAAATGCAGGTAGCCGCTCGTCACGTTTGGGCCGCGTACCTCGACTTCGCCATTACCTTCTTCATCGCGCTCCTGGGCAATACGAACTTCCACGCCGGGAGCGGGGATACCTACGGTACCAAAATGCACCCCGCCCGGCTCGAACCGGTTGAATGCGATCACGGGGCTGGTTTCGGTGAGGCCATAACCCTCGCGCACGTCAATGCCCGCTGCTGAAAACAGCCTACCGAGCCTCGGTTGCAAGGCGGCCGCCCCGACAGCGATGTAGCGGACGCGCCCGCCCATTCGCTTGCGCCAATGTCGAAAAACAAGCAAATCTGCGAGCCAGCGTTTCAGTCGGTAATCCATGGGCATAGCATGACCGCCCGAATATGGGAATCGCTCGCCCAGCGCAATGGCCCAATTGAGGATTTTCTTTTTTAAACGCCCACTTCGGTTGCGCTCTTCCAGAAGCCGTTCGTGCATTCGTTCGAGCACACGCGGCACGGCAGTGAAAAAATGCGGGCGCACTTCCAGCAGGGTTTTGGGCAACCTTTCCATGCTATCGGCAAACCAGATGGGCGTACCGGCGGCTTGGTAAGTGAAGCACACCATGCGTTCCAAAATATGGCTCATGGGCAGGAAGCTCACTGCCGCCGAGTCTGGGCCGACGGGCACGATGGCCAGCACGGATTTGACGTTGCTGACAATGTTGCGATGGCTGAGCATCACGCCTTTGGGAAGGCCGGTGGTGCCGGAGGTGTAGAGCAAGGTGGCAAGATCGTCTTCACGGATGCCGTCGCGGTAGTAGCGGATTTTGCCGGCCAGTTGCTCGTCGGGTAAGCAGGCGAGCTCGTTCCAGTGGGTAGTGAGGGGGTGACTTGGAGTCACCCCCTCACTATTACTCGGGTCATCCACAACAGCATTCCGGGATTCAAAGGAAAAGACAAACTCCACCTTCACCCCAGCGGCCTCGATCCTTTCCAACATTTCCTCATTACTGACAAAGCACGCCCGCAGGTTTGCGTCTTTGGCAATGTGTGTAATCTCATCCAAACGGGCTGTGGCATGGATGGGGACTGGAATAATACCGACCTGCAACATGGCCGCGTCGGCAATGAGCCATTCTGGGCTTCCACAATGGGCAAAAATGCCTACACAATCACCGGGGTGCAGGCCGATATGAAGCAGCCCTGCACTTACCTGATCCCGCTCGCTAATCAATTCGGCAGTCGTCCAGGTATGCCATTTGCCATGGCGATGACCCGCTGCCGCTACCTTTTGAGGGTAGCGAAGTTGTTGGTATTCAAGTATTTCGAAAAGGCGGGAGAAGTTCATAATGCAGTAGCCATCCGCCTAATTTTCACCACAGAAAATATTACCAAACTAATCACAAAAAACACAGACAAAGCCCGCACGCTGTCGCGCATATCGCCCGTGATTTGCTGGACTAAGCCAAAGGTGAATGTTCCTACTACGGTGGAAATCTTGTCCATTACATCGTAAAAACTGAAGTAGGAGGCCGTATCAGGGGTGTTTTCGGGGAGGAGTTTGGCGTAGGTTGCCCTGGAGAGCGATTGTATTCCGCCCATTACGATACCGACTCCGGCGGCTAAAAGGTAAAAATCGAGACCTGTTTGCACGTAATAGCCGGTGATGCATACCACGGTCCAAATCACTAGCATGACCATGATCGAGAACTTGTTGCCTTTTTTGCCAGACAACTTTGCCGAAGCCCATGCGCCACCAATGGCAACGATTTGCAGAATGAGTACCAGATATATGAGCTTTGTTGCGTCAAAACCCAGCACTACATCGGCAAAGGTAGAGGCGAGGAACAGGACAGCCTGAACGCCCGCATTGTAACAAAAAAACGCGCCGAGGAATCGCAAGGCGTTGGGGTTGCCCTTGAGGTTGCGCCAAGCCTTGCGAAGTTCTTGATAGCCTTTTCCGAGCAGGTTCCCACGGAGTTTTGTACGCGAATCCTGCGGCAGCCGCCGGAAGGGGATCTGGGAGAAACCCAACCACCAAAGGCCAACCATAACAAAGGCCGTGGGCACGGCAAGACCTTTTGCTTCAAAGCCAAACCACTTGTAATTGCTGATCACGACCAAATTGACAATCAACAAAATAACACTTCCAATAAAGCCATAACTGAAGCCTTTGGCACTCACGTCGTCGTAGCGGTCTTCAGTGACGATAATGGGCAAAAAGGAATTGTAAAAAACAATGCCACCCGCAAAACCAATAGTTGCTAGGATAAACCCTATGACCCCGATCCAAAGGGTGCTCATGTCTACAAAAAACCACATAGACATGCAGGCCAGCGCACCCATTAGCGTAAAAAAACGCAAGAACGCAATCCGTTTTCCCCCATAATCAGCGATGCCCGACAGGATAGGAGAAATACCTGCAATGATGAGGTAAGCCAGCGAAATGGAATAGGCGAACAATGAAGAATTGGTTATGCGCATCCCCGCTATCTGCACATAATCAATAGTTTCTTTGACCCCATCGCCCGTCACAGCGAGGAAATAGGCCGGAAAAATAGCGACGGTGATGACGAGCGCGTAGGCTGAATTGGCCCAGTCGAAAAATGCCCAGGCATTGATGGTGCGCGGGTTGTTTCTCTCTTGTGAGGGGCTGATGAGGGAAGGGGTACTAGGCGAGTGGTTATCCATTAAATTATCGTCGAATAGAACTGAAGATCGGTCAATGTGTGACTTTCTACACCTTAGTTAATGTTTCAGTGATAGTCATCTCTGCAAGTTTCCTGAGTTCAGGAAAGACATATTCTTTTGTCACGTTCTTGGAGGCAAGCTTTGAGAGGGCATAGTGGCGTAGACTTTTGTGGATATTAATGCATTCTGCAAATTTTTCTTGATAACCCCGATCCAAAAATTGTTCATGTCCAAAATCACGTTCATACCCCTTCATGATTTCTTGGTAAACTTCCTCTATTGGTATTGCTCGAGCAGCATTAAAAAAGAAGACTCCTTTTTGATTGAGTATATTTATATTGTTAAGTATCCTGTAAGCAGCATTTTTGGAACCTATATAAAGCAATTGCCTTTTCACTAGGTCGTTTTCATAATCAATCGGACTGTTTTGTGCTAGTTTGATTGTTTCATCAAACTCACTTATTACTTCTGAAAAATATTGGTTAGAACCGTTAAATATATAAAGGGAGTGAAAATGATCTACCTCTTCATTTGAGGTGCTATCTGCTGTATTTTCTACAGCAAAATATAAGGCTATAAAAGGGTTACTTGTAAAATCTAATAATTGTGTTGGTAAGCCGTAGTGTTGCATATGGCTTAAGCAGGCAAGTTCATTGGTCTTTGAAATTCCGTTCTGTTCAAAAAAACGGGCTATTGTACTGCCATTCCAAGACAATGTGTTTTCTATTAGATTCTTAATGAACGACTCAAATTTAATTTCTCGTCTGGACAAGTCATTTTCTGCCCAAAACCGCTGTGCAGAATTGAATATCTTGTACTTTGCTTCTGAACAACCTCGGAAGCAAAACTCTTCATTATTACTTAGGATTTCTAAGTAATCCCACATTTTATCAAAGCCTTCTTTGGTCTTTATATACCAATGTTGCCCCTTGATAAAAAACTTTTCTTTAACCCATAGGCTTTTGTAGTAAGGTAATTTTCCCATTATTTTTATGCAAATTCAGCACTTTGGCTGGAAAGGCCAATTACTTTTTCTAAAGACTGTATAATTTTTTTACTTATCTTATTATATGTTTCTAAAGATAAGTCGCCTTGGCTGTACTGTCGGCTAAGAGTATCAAACTGAGATTTAAGCCTTACAATATCTGGCAGAACAGGATGATTGTACGTTTTAGAATATTTTAAGGCTACCTCTAACGCATATTCATTTTCTCCTCTAGAAAGTATAGATGAAATATTCTCTATAAATTCCGGGGCAAATGTTTTATCTTGAATAATTGGCGTAGGTTTCCTCAATCTTATTTTTCCAGATGCAATTTTTTTTATTGTTTCACGTAAAGGGGCTGAAATATTCCGATCCCAATTCCAAAAAGCATCACGACTTTGATGAGATGAGATAGAAATCCCATCTTTTGGAAGTACTTGATGTAGGCTAAATGGTAATGAATGCCAGTCTGTTGCTCTAATGAATATAGGCAGTATCATTACCTCCTCACGTCTATACCGATGTATCGCTTCCTCCATTTCCACCTTATTCAGGTAATCAGAAGCGACATAATCTGAACTGACAAGTGGAAGAATAATATCTGCCCTCTCAAGTTCCCGGCGAATTCGGTAATCCGAGTCCTCACCGGGTTGAATGTCGTTATCTGCAAAAGTTTTGCATATACGGTCTTCTTCCAAAGACCGTAGGCTTTTCCTAATCTCCTCCATGAAAGATCTATCTTTCTGAGCGTAGGAGATAAAAATATTGATGGGTTCACTCATAATTCAAATTGCTTTACTACAAAAGTAGGCTTTTTTCACTCCACCACCACCTCGTCCACAAAAAGCCAGGCTCCATTGGCGGCGCCAGGCTCGTCTTTGGGAATGACCCCGTAAGTTTTTGCCACGAATTTGAGGTAGCGCCCTTTGGCATTGGGCGTTTCGAGCACCACGTTTTCCACGGTGGCACCATCCAATGCATCGGCATCTATTGTTTTGGAAATCAGGAGTTTGAAGTTTGTGCCGTCGTCTGAGATATACACTTCTGCGGCCGTTGGAGGCCAAATCCACGAAGCCTTGGCGTTGACGAAATTGAACGATACTTTGCCAAATGC
>JANMME010000941.1:0-12786 GCA_031373015.1 Saprospiraceae bacterium | reverse complement strand
GTCAATTTTGGGCGGCAGAACGGCTCTTGCTGATTTTTCAAAAAACTGCTCCATGCTGTCTGCCACCATGACAATATGCAAGGCCGGATGCATGCCCAGATAGCCTTCCAGACTTTCTCGGGTAAGGATATCGTCTTCAATGATCGCTAGGTGGATTTCTTCCATTTATAAATGCGTTGAGATCCTCGAAATATTGCTTTGAATAATGTGGTAAACGGTACAAAAGTACGTGGCCATATACACAAAATCAACCGCATAAAAATGCGGTCGGTTTTAGAGCATTCACGAGCCACGGCTCTTTTTGCCTATAATGTATCGAGAACGCTCACTTAATCTCCCTTTCCAACGCCTCCATCACCTGCCCGGCCATTTGCCAGGTACTCTCCATCTGTTCGGCCTGTGCTTGGCCGCCATAGATGGCTTGCTCGCAGGTATGCCACACGGAGAGCAGGGCTTGGGTTCTGATGGGCGTTGCGCCGCGTTGGAGGAGGACTGCGCTTACGTCCGCGTCGTTCATCTGGGAAGGCTGGAGGCCAAAACGGGCGGAAAGCCAGGCTTGAAGGGCGCGGAAAAGTTCGTCGTAGAAGCGGTGCGGGTCGTCTCCCTTCAAAAGGCGGCCTGCGTTGGCGAAACGTTGGCTGGCCGATTGAATGGTGGATATTGGGATATTGGGATATTGGGATATTGTCTGTCTACTGGTAGTAGGCGGGGTAGGCTGGGATGTAGGTTTCCTCTTTTTTAGCAGCGCAAAAATACCTAGCACAAGAAAAGGCAGGGCCAAAATGCCCCAAAGCGAGGGTGAACTGAGCCAGTCAACGGCCCGTTCCAAAAGGCTGAGTTGCTGTGCAATGGAAGGTTCGGTGGCCACTGTATCTGGCGAAGCATTGGGCGACTGATAGTTTTTCCCAGCCGTCACTGTGAAGCGGATGGGGTCGGCGCGAAGATGGCTGTAATGGTTGCTGTCGGTATCGAAATACGCCAGCACCGCGTTGATTTCGAGGTTGCCAGTGTCTTTGGGCAGCACTACATACTCGTATTTTTTGCGATGCAAAATCTCGATTTCGCCTTCGTATTCTTCTTCCTCCAGAATCCGAGGCTCGAAAATCTCGCAAGTCGGTGGTACGGTAATTTTTGGCGGAGCGAAGCGCCGGGTATCGCCATTGCCCTTTACTTCCACGATGATGGTGAGGGCATCATCGGTGCTCAGCAGGCTGGTGTCGGTTTTTATTTCCCACTGGTATTCTCCCACACCGCCTGTGAATTCAGCGGGAGGGGGCTGGGGCAAAGCCTTCACGTTGAGGCTGACCCGTTCGGTTTGCAAACTCACGGGTTTTGGCCCAAAAAGAAAACCCTGTGCGCCAGGCTGTTCGATGCCAACGCTCACGCGCGCAGCGCCGACTTCGATTTCACCTGTTTCCTGTGGAAAGAGGGCAAATTCGTGAAGGGTGCGCACAGCGTATTTTTTCCCGCGAAGGCTGATGTACTCGACGCGCTTGTCGTACCTGATTTTTTCTTTGGAAAAAAAGTGCTCAAAATCGGGGAGCGCAATGATGTCGTAACCCTCCACCGAAACTTGGGTGTAGAGCCGGATGCGCCAGGTCACTTGTTGTCCTACATAGACTTCTTTCTGGTCAAATTCGGCTGCCACGAACACTTTGTCGTCAGCCCCAGGTGGCACGTTCACATTGCCCTTTCTACTAGCCGATGTGGGCAAAACATTGACGGTCAATGGTTTGGTGCTGATCGTGCGTCCGCCAGATACCACGGTGGCCGGGCCGATGCTGACAATGCCAGGTTTATTGGCAGTGAGTTCCAGCGACCAGCTCTGGTTGGTGCTGCTGCGCCCATTGATGAAACTCATGCCCCGCATTTCGGAGATGCCCCCGGTTTTGAAACCCGAAAAATTGGGCGGAGTGAAGCGTGTGCCCTCGGCGTTTTTGAGCGTGAAGCTTAGCTCGAACGGTACGCCTACGATCACCTCTTTCGCAACTATAGCGGCCTCGAAAGTGATCGTGCTTTGCGCCCCAAGAAAGTTTGTGTTGAAAAATAAAAATATTGCCCCCGCCCAAGCGCCAATGGCTCGGGCGTTTTTGTGCAAACGATGGATAGAACAGGGGACGGTCATTTTTATTTCATCTGAAGCGTACTCGTCAGACGACTTTGAGTCGTCAGACGAGGTGCTTTGGTCTGACGACTCAAAGTCGTCTGACCAATATTCTAGCTTGTTACATTTTGATCGTTTTGAATGATCGTTTCGGCTCGTTTTGTGGCTGTGCGGGCGAACGCTTGGGCAAAGCCGGGCTCAAGCCATCGGCGTTGGGCAAAGCCTTTATGGTGATAGGCTCGGTGTGTAATTCGCCGTCGCCATTTTTGATGCTGACAGCAGGGATGGTCAAAGTGCCCTCCTGAATAGCCGTAACGGTATAGTTGTAGGATGCAGAAGCACTCGTCTCTCCATTGATGATCGAAATACTCGACGATTGGCTGCTTCCGAGCAACATAAAACCAGCTGCTTCCCAGTCGGGAGGCGTAAATCTGCCGTTGTTTTTCCTGTTCTCCAAGATGAAAGAGACTTTGATGGGTTCGCCTACGGCTACCTCTACGGTCGCTCCGGCCTGCCAGGTCAAGTCGGGTAAGTCAGCATAGAAACGCGGTTCGCTTTGAGCGGTCACACACTGTGTGCTCCAAAAGGCAAGTGAAAAAATGAAAAATACGTTGCGCATGGTTGGGACTTGTTTTTTAGCGAACAAAGGTACGATGGAAAGTTTTGGCTCGCAGCTCGTAGGATTTCAAAAACCTGTTGTAATTTTATGAGTTTACAGCCTTATGTTCCTTCGGAACGACCATAAACGAGCAAATCATTCAAAATTTATGACAAACCATCCGACACCTATTTTCGCAAAGCCCTCGCCCGACGAATACCCCGAATGGTTCGCGGCTGAAATCGAACCCGTGCAATATCCCGAACTGCTGACCGGACTGGAGGATTCTTTCCAAAAGACCAGCTCATTTTTGCACGCCCTGCCCGCCGAAAAATTGCTCCACCGCTATCAACCTGAAAAATGGACCATCCTTGAAATGTGGCAGCATGTGATAGACGTGGAGCGGGTCCTCTGTTACCGCGCCTTGCGCTATGCCCGCCAAGATACCACGGTATTACACGGCTTCGACGAAAAAGGTTACGCCGAACGCAGCAAAGCCAACCACCGCAGTTGGGACAGCGTTTTGGAAGAATACAGCGCGCAGCGCATCTCTACTACGCTGTTATTCAAGAGTTTTGATGCAGAAATGGCCATGAGCCGTGGCACGGCAGGTCGCTCGCAACTGACGGTAAGGGCTGTCGGCTATCTCGTTTTGGGGCATGAGAAGCACCATGTCGGGATAATTCGGGAGCGGTATCTTTGAGAAGTGGGGGTTGTGCAAAAAGGTCTTTCGCCGATTTTTGCGAGAAACAATGTTTTGTGTTTTGGCCAATTGAATCCTATAAGGTTTTAAAAACCTTATAGGATTTTATGAGAATCAAAATATAATTCCGCAATAAATTTTCTATCAGGACTTTTTGCACAACCCCATTCCATCGCCCGCACAATCTTCATGGTCTCCACGCTTACCGTGCAGACTCGACTGCGCATCGGCGACATAGACTCTGGCCGCAACACCATCCTCAACTGCCGCAAAGCAGCGCTGGGCGGGCACCTGGAAGCCTGCACGGGTTGCGGGGCACTTTCTGTCTCGTACAATTCTTGCAGGCACCGGGCCTGCCCCACCTGCCCGCCGTACAAGACTTTGGCAGGCGGGAGTGCCAGTGGCCGGCGCAAGTCAGATGGGTGCAAAAACTGGACTTTCACCCGCACGTCCACTGTGTCGTGCCGGGGGGCGGGGTGCTGCCCGACGGCAGTTGGAAGCCCGCCCAAAAAGGTTTTTTTATTCCCATCCGGGTCATGTCCGCCCTGTTCCGGGGCAAGTTCCTGGCCGCGCTCAAACAGATGAGGCAAACGGGAAGCCTGGAATATCACGGGAGCGAAGCAGCCCTTGCCGAAGACGGCGCGTTCAAGTCCCTGCTGCGCGAACTGTACAAAACAGGCTGGGTGGTGTACGCAAAAGCCACCATGTGTTCCCTTTTCGCTCTCTACAAATTCCCGCCACCGCACTTGGGCATCAGTTTCCATAATGCAGGTGTCACCTATTACATCACCTGGGTTGTCCTGCCGTTTCGCCAATCAACTGGAAAAACTCAATAAAAGTGTCCTTTTTTTTATCCAAACGGCTTAGTACCTTTGATTTGAAAAGATTGCTAAACATCAGTGGATAAAACTTAATTCGGATGAACATTAACTACATTTCTATTAAGCTTATACTGGGCTACATTCTGCCAATTGGCCTTTTATTCTCAGCAAATACTACATTTTCGCAAAATTGTCCAGGCTTGGGAAGCCTGGAAATAAATATCTGGCCCCTCCCCACACCTACCATCCAGGCGCCTGTAACCATCTGTTCCGGTACAAATGTCAGCTTGGCAGTAAAGGAGAATTTTACCAAATACTTATGGAGCAGCGGCGCCACCACTCAGGCTATTTCTATTTCAGCACCAGGTGATTATACGGTTACTGTAACCAATCCGGGTCTTTGCACGGGCACATCCTCTGTTCATTTACAAGCCCATGACAGTCCTGTTCCAGTCATCACTGGCATTGTGGACACCTGCCTGGGGCAAATCATGCTAAGCGTCGGGGCCGGATTTGCCGCCGTTTTGTGGAGCAACGACAGCACGACCCAAGCTATAATGGTTACCGATTCCAATACGTACAGTGTGATAGTCAAGGATTCCGTTGGCTGCACAGGGACAAGTACCTATACGGTCAATATTGTTCCCCAACCGCCGGTAAGTATTGCGGGAGACACCAGTTTGTGCAGCGGCGCTACTTTGACCTTAGCAGCCATGCTCCCAGATACTGCTACTTATTTATGGAGCAATGGACAAACCGGGACCTCTATATTGGTAAACACCGGTGGAACGTATTCGGTTACGGCCACCAAATTGAATGGGTGTATCAGTATGGATAGCCTGATAGTAAAAGAGGTTTCTTTTGTGCCGCCCAGCATTGCAGGCCCCGCTGTTATGTGCGACACTACAAGCGCCCTGCTCAGTGTGTCCAACAGCTATGCAATTTATGCATGGAATACCGGGGCAGACACTTCTGAAATTGTTGTCAATGTGTCCGGAGTCTATTCCATTACGGTAACAGATTTACATGGCTGCACAGGAACCAGCAGTTATGTATTAAGCAGTGCCGCGTCGCCGACCCCGGTCATTACGGCTGCTCCATATTCCTGCAATGGCACTTTGTCCCTCCAGGCCGGAGCAAATTATGCCGGTTACCATTGGAGCAACAACTCGAATGGCTCGACCATTACGGTTGACAGCTCTGGCGCCTATGCCGTTACCGTTACCAATGCACAAGGTTGCACGGGCACGAGCAGTTTTGTTGCCGACATACCGCTTCTGCCCTCCATTGCGATTTCCGGTTTGCCTTCTATTTGTCAGGGCTCCAACACCACCATAAGCGTACAAGCAGGATTTAGCCAATATGCATGGAATAACGGCGCCAACAATGCCGATGTCAATATTGATACCGGCGGGGTCTATGCCGTTACGGTTACAGATGCGTTTGGCTGTACTGCAGCGGATACGCTGACCGTTGAAAACCTTCTACCGCCCAAGCCCCAAATCAGTGGGCTCGACCAGATTTGCACTTCGGGAACGGCCACTTTTTCGGTCCTTGGAAGTTTTGATGCATACGCCTGGAGTACAGGGGCAAGCACTCCAAGTATTACGGTGAACACAGCCGGCGTGTACACGGTAACTGTGACGGCTGTCAATGGCTGTACTGCAACCGATACCCACACATTAATCACAGGCGCCAATTTTCAACCACAAATACAGGAATCGCCCTATACCTGCAATGGCCAGATTAACCTTGATGCCGGAACCGGGTTTTCAATTTATCAATGGAGCACCGGCCAAACGGATCAGAGCATTGCGGTTACCCTTACCGGCAATTATTCGGTCACCGTTGGGGATGGCAATGGATGCACCGGCAGCTCCGTCATAGTGATTACCCTACCTTCAACTCCAAGCGTTGACATTACAGGGAATCCAATGCTATGTCCCGGATCTACAAGCATTTTAATTGCAAGCCCCATTTTTACCCAATATGCATGGAGCTCCGGCGAACTAAGCTCCAATATCGTGGTCTCTGCCGGAAACACTTACACGGTCACCGTTACAGACAACTTGGGTTGTACTGGAACAAACAGCATCCTCGTTCAGGAGTTACCGGAGCCGACCACCGGCATAACACAACTCCCATACACCTGCGATGGTCAGCTGGTGTTAAATGCCGATGCAGGCTTCAGTCAGTATGATTGGACCGGCCCTGCCGGGTTAACGGCCACGGGCCACCAAGCTATCGTGAATATGAATGGCAACTACCAGGTAGTGGTGACCGATACCCACGGATGTACAGGGGTGGCTTCGATTATAGTCACCATACCGGCTCAAATCCTTGTTGTACTAAACGGCCCAACACAGATTTGCCCTGGCGTGACAGTGAATATGGATGCATCTGCCGGTTTTGGAACTTACTTATGGAATACCGGATCTACCCAGCAGAGCATAACGGTGAGTTCAGCAGGAATTTATTCAGTGACCGCCACCGATGCACTTGGTTGTACCACCAGTGCAAGTAGCACGGTAGGCTTGTTCCCAACGCCTGTGCCGGTTATTGCAGGCCCGACAAGTGTGTGTCCGGGCGCAACGGCAATGCTAACTGTAGTCAGTACCTTCTCCTCGATTTTATGGAGTAGTGGGGAAAGCAGCACCAGTATTATGGTAACACCGCCTCTCTCGGTTTCCGTTACCGTAACAGACGGAAACGGTTGCACCGGAACGGAGAGCAGCACGGTAGATTTGTTCCCAACGCCTGTGCCGGTTATTGCAGGCCCGACAAGTGTGTGTCCGGGCGCTATGGCAACACTAACTGTTAGTGGTACCTTCTCCTCGATTTTATGGAATAATGGAGAAAGCAACTCAAGTATTTTGGTAACACCGCCGCTTTCCGTTTCCGTTACAGTAACAGATGGGAACGGTTGCATGGGGACGGCGAGCACACAGGTTGCGATATTGTCTCCTCCCCAATTGAGTATTGCTGGGAACCCAACAATTTGTCCCGGCCAATCCACTAACTTAACGGCCACGGGAGGATTCATATCATACAATTGGTCTAATGGGGAGACTGCTTCGGGTATATCGGTAAACCAGGCAAACACCTATTTTGTAACTGCAACCGATGCTTTCGGCTGCACGGTTTCAGGTTCTTTTGACCTTGAATCGGCGCCTCCTTTGAGTCCATCGATCCTCCAGCAGCCCTACCAATGTGATCACCAGGTCTCACTAAGCGCCGGAAACGGCTTTAATAGTTATCTTTGGAGTAATGGGAGTAATGCGCAGGCCATTGATGTGGCTCAATCGGACATTTACTCCGTAACAGTGACCAATGCATCCGGTTGCAGCGGTACAGCCTTTATACAAGCAGTCATTCCCGCCAGTCCATTCGTTCATATTGACGGCTTGCACAGCCTATGTTCAGGGGGCAGTACCCTTCTGGCCGCATCAGGCAATGCCCTTACTTATACCTGGTCCAACGGAATAACGGGGCCTGTAATTAGTATCTCACAGGCAGGCGCTTATTCGGTCGTCGCCACAGATGCTTATGGTTGTACAGTGCTTGAAAATCATACAGTGAATCTGGCGCCGCCCATTGTTTCAACCCTAACCCGTACGACTTGTCACATAATGGAAGCGGGCACTCAGGTGCACACTTTCACAGCGGCCAATGGTTGTGACAGCATTCAAACCATAGTCACTACCTATCAACCTGCAATGCCGGGATATGCCTTGGTCATGGATTCACAGATTGACGCGAACCTGGGTCAACAAATCCAAATCAATGTAGCCGCCAATTTTGTCATTGACTCCGTTGCATTTCATTCGCCATTTTCTCTCTCCTGTTCCGATTGTGTCAATCCTAGCTTGATTGCGCTTGCCTCGGGTTTTATAATAGTGGAAGCGTTTGACCAGGAGGGTTGTTTTGCCTCCGGGGAAGTAGGGATCAGTGTGAACAAGGCAATCAATATATATGTACCCAACGTGTTTTATCCGGGCTCGGAAGAAAATGGCTTTTTCGGCGTCTTCTCTGGTCCAGAAATTCAGGAGCTGCGAAATTTCCATGTTTTCGACCGATGGGGCAATGCCTTGTTTGCCAGGGAAACCATGCCAACAAACACTCCAGGCGCCGGATGGGATGGCACTTTCCGTAATCAGCCCATGCAGCCCGGGGTGTATGTTTATTATTTTGAGGTGCTTAAATTAGATGGTTCTACTGTCAAATACAAGGGGGACGTAACGATTGTGAAATGACAAAGCTGGAAAATTTTCCCCAACAGCAATCCTATTTCTGACATCCAATTCAAATCCTATGTTTCCTTTGTTTCCCCTGCCCCAATCCAAGTTGTTTTTGCTGAAACCGGTATTTCTGCTCGGTATTTTAATGATAAGCGCAGGTGTACAGGCACAGAATTGTCTAAACCGGATAACGGTTGAATCCGGAGAGCAACATTTTTCTTGCACCGATGTCACCGTGACATCAGACGGCCCTGTAATTTATTTTACGTTTTGTAACATTGGTCCATATTGGATTGGCCATGCAGGATGGGGCTTTCCAAGCAGCTTTACGTTCACTTTTTCGAAGCCGGTTGCCGGCGTAACTTTAGACTTTCATGGATTCGACTATCATGATCCCCCCCCTCCTCCTCAATATGAAGTTGTAACGCTTGATATTAATGGGGCTCCCTTTCCCTTCCCGAATGCAGGTGTACCTATTGATTGTCCTTGGATGCCCCTTGCCGTAGTTAATGCATCGGGCGGCCTGCAGGGCGATCCTGCTTTTGGCGGCGGCGGTTCCAAAAATATCAATATTTCTACGCCGATCAGCACCATCACGGTTACAAATACGGCCTATAATGGGAATGTTGGAGGCGTTACTTTTAGCATTTACTTCTGCTGCGTCCCCTGTGTAACCAAGGCAGGGCTAATACCCTCCGCTCCGCTCAACCTTTGTCCGGACGGCATCGCCACCGTGCCACCAGCCGGGCCGAATGTTCTGCCACCAGGCACGATTTTGCAGTATATCCTTTTTTCAGACCCTGGCGATACGCTTGGCAGCATCATTTCAATCAGCAACACGCCTAGTTTTTCTTTCAACCCGGCTGTGATGCAGGAAGGCGTCACCTATTACATAGCTGCCATTGCAGGTGAAGAACTCAACGGCAATGTGGACTTGAGTGACAGGTGTCTGGATGTCTCCAATGAAGCCGTTCCCGTGACCTGGTGGCCCAAGCCCGCAGTCTTTTTTTCTACTGACACCCCGGATGTATGCAAGGGTAATTGTGTAGATATAACGGCTGCATTTAGCGGAGAACCGCCTTTCACATTGGTCTATACTAGCCCTTACACCGGACTTCAAACCAAAACCTTTGGTACCTCTTTCGGAATAATACAACTCTGCATCCCACTGACAGCACCCGCCAGCAGCCTGTCCATTGAAGCCATAAAACTGACAGATAAATTCTGTATTTGTGAGTGATTTAAGGCATCCCTATTTATCCAATCCAAATCCTATGGCACATACTCTATCATTCCCCCAACCCAAACTGCTTTTTCTAAAACCAGTGTTTCTGCTCTGTGTTTTGATGATAACAGGAGGTGCACAAGCACAGATTTGTCAAAACAAAATAACCGTTGAATCTGGACTGGAACAATTTGATTGCGCCGATGTCACTGTGTCAACTGAGGGTTACACAATAACTAGTTCTACTGGTCCTTGTCCTGGGGAAAGCCCTTATTTTGCTTTTGAAAGCAGTTGGATATTCACTTTTTCGCAGCCGGTTGGCGGCGTAACTTTCAACTTTAGTTCATTCGATAATCAACCTGATCCGGGAGGACCTCCAACTTATGAAGTCGTGACGCTTGAAATCAATGGCGCCCCATTTCCTTTTCCAAATGCCGGTTCGCCAAATAGTTGTGTACCCTTCAATGTCCCTCTTATCGTTGATGGGTCGGGGGGCTTGCGGTCCAGCGGTATTGGTAACGGTGGTTGTGTGAACCTCAACATTATCACTTCAATAAGCACAATCAAGGTTACGAATACCTATTATAACGGGAATGCATTGGGGATATCTTTTGACATTGCTTTTTGCTGCCCTCCTTGTGTAGTCAAGGCGGGTTTGATACCCTCCGCTCCGCTCAACCTTTGTCCGGAGGCCATCGCTACCGTGCCGCCTGCTACACCGAATGTCCTGCCGCCAGGCACGATGTTACAGTATATCCTTTTTTCAGACCCGGGCGATACCCTTGGCAGCATTGTTTCAATCAGTAACACGCCCAATTTTTCTTTCGACCCGGCGGTAATGCAAGAAGGGGTCACCTATTACATTGCTGCCATTGCAGGCAATGAAATCAACGGCAATGTGGACTTGAGTGACAGGTGTCTGGATATTTCCAATCAAGCCGTTCCCGTGACCTGGCGGCCCAAGCCCTCCGTCTTTTTTTCATCCGACGCAGATGTATGCAAAGGCAATTGTGTTGACATTAAGGTTGAACTGAGCGGCGAACCGCCTTTCACATTAACCTATGACAACACTTATACCGGAATTCAAACCAAAATATATACGGATCATTTTGGAATACTAAAGTTCTGCATACCGCCGAACGCGCCAGATGACAAGTTCCACATTCAAGCCATAAAGCTGACAGATAAATTCTGTATTTGTGAGTGATTTATCCAATACAAATCATAAGGCACATACTCTTTCATTGCCTGAAGATACCGGACGCCATCATTGGAGCGACCGCCGTGATTCATCAAATACCGATATACACCGTAAAATGTTCTGTATCTTTCGCTGACCGCCAAAGTGTCCGTCCCGCCGGTGGCGGGAGTGACCGATTTTTGCAATCGCCAATCGCACAGCGAAAAGCACCGGGATGCCGCGCCCCTTGAGCGGGGCCAAGAAAAAAACAAACCGCCGAATATCGCTCGCTCCTCGAAAAAGCACAAGCCCTAAAATTTACCTAACCACGTCTGACTGCCACAAACGACAACCCCCGCAACAACCCTGGAATGTCGCCGATATCTTGTCGGCAAGATGAACACCGACGAGCTCCCTGACCATATCCTGGTTGTTAAATGACACCCCAACACCACCCTCTCTTTGTCATTTCAAAGACGATTTTCCCAACGATTTCCAATTTTAACACTCAAGGTGTTCCAAAGCCGGAATCCAAGCTCGACTTTTGCGCACCCTTTTGGCAAACACTATAATCGGTACGCTGGTAATCCAGTTGCCACTCCTCAGAGAATAAAACCGATTTGCCGGCGTTCTTACGCCTTTCCTTTTCTGCTCAACCAATTCTAGTAGTCTCGTTTTCGGGCTTCCAGCTCGGAAACTACCATTTTTTTCGGTCAAAAACCTACTGAACCCGCCTTCGCTTTTACTCGCCTCAGTCTTTGACGACGGCGAGAGGCTATGGTGGATAAACCGCAAACCGTTTAGACGTTGAACGAACAATGCAATTAAAAAAACCCGTTTGCTACTGCTTGGCATTTGCCTTTACCCTGTTCACGAACGCTGTTGTTTTTGCTCAAACAGAAGAGACTCAACAACTTTCTGATCTGGAAGACCCAATTGACACTTCTGATATTTTAGTCGCCAAGGGAGCATACTCCATAAACATCACCGATGCTGAACTGCGCGAACGGCTGGGCGAACTGAGCAGTTGCCTCGAATTGCGTTCCACTGGGGTGGTAAAAGGCTACATCAAAACGTATGTGCACATCCAGACCGAGAAAACACGAAATATGCTCGGCAAGCGGCTCACCTACTTTCCGCTCTACGAAGCCAAATTCAAAGAATACGGCATACCAGAAGACCTGAAATTCCTTTCCGTAGTAGAATCGGCGCTCAATGCAAAAGCGGTTTCTAGAGTAGGCGCCACAGGGCTTTGGCAGTTTATGCCCAGCACGGGCAGCGAATACGGCCTCCGCACCAATACGGCCGTTGAAGACCGCAGCAACCCGGTGAAAAGTACCGATGCGGCTGCCCGCCACCTGCGCGATCTCTTCAAACAATTTGACGACTGGGCCTTAGCATTGGCTGCGTACAACAGTGGCGCGGGTCGTGTGAACGCCGCCATCCGCCGCGCCGGAAGCCGCAATTTTTGGACGATACAACGTTACCTGCCCGCAGAAACCCGCAACTACGTACCTGCCTTCATCGCGGCCACTTACATCTGCAACTACTTCCAAATCCATGGCCTTGAACCCAACAACCCCGATTTGGATCAGCAATTGACAGACTATGTTAATGTCTATGAGGGCATCTCGTTCCGCGACATCTCTGACGCAACGGGCATACCATATCAGGTAATAAAAGACCTCAACCCAGGATTCAAGCGCGATTATGTGCCGCCCACAAACGATGGCCATTTTGTAGTGGTGCCGGAGCGTGTTATGCCCGCCTTTATTCGCTACCTCAATTCCGTGAGCAGTGCGCGCAAGTACAAACTGGAAAGCATCGAAAAGTACACCAGCGCCGACGACGGTGATGGTCGCTATTGGATCAGCAATGCAAAACCGAGAGAAGTAGAGCATGTGGACCGTTTTGCTG
>JANMME010001099.1:0-2962 GCA_031373015.1 Saprospiraceae bacterium | reverse complement strand
GTCAGCATACCATGAATAGCGACCGATTTTGTCCCCACCCCTGCCTGAAACATGGTGACGCTGGGAGAATTGCTGCGCTGGGCGTTTTCAAAAGCCCGCAACCGGTCGCCGAGATCGCCCAATGCAGCCACAACGGTTTCTTTTTCTTTCAACAACTTAAGTTCTTGAGCTGGCAGGGCCTGATACATGCCACACGAGCGCAAAAAAATGAAACAAGACAAGGCTACCGTCAAAATAAATACACCGCCGAATTGCAACATGGAGGCGCGACGTTCGCCTGAATTGGAGACAGTTTGTGACATAAGATAAGGAGTTTTGTTTCTTAAATGGATTTAAAGTGATCGAAAATGGTGGAAAAAATATCCCGCAAATGTATTGAAGGACTCCGACTTAGCGTTTTTCAGGCAGGAAAAATTTTGTTCTGTCGAAAAAAACGCTGCAAAATATCCTTGTTTTGAAAAACATGCTCACTTTTGCCTTCTATTAAACTTAAAAACAAATGAATGCTGGAAATGCGGTTACCCGCCGCTTAGACCATCTCCAATCTCATTGGGATGAATTCCGTGAACAACCCGATGCCCGCATCTGCCGTTGGGTGGTGAAGCAAGATGCCTATGATTTGGTGGACGCCTTTTATCAGGTCAACGCCGACGAGTCCAGCGATTCCCCCGATATTTTCCTCCGCTTTGAGTCCATTTTTACCGATGCGCAGTCCTTTGGCCAGGCACTGTCTGCCGAACTGTCCGACATGGTCGAAGCCGACCGCGAGGACTTAGCCAATGAAGGCATTGACATTCCCTGGAGCTCCGACCATAAAATCAACGCAACCAATACGGCTGTCGGTTTTTTGCGCAATTTCTTTCATTTTACCAGCAGTCTGGATTTCGACGACGACACGCTGATGGTGGCATTCATCGCCCCACTCACCATTCAAGACCGCAAACAATGGCAAAAATGGTGGGCAGATGTAGTGACGCTTGAACTTCCACCACAAATCCGCCTGATGATCTGCGAAGTATTTGAAGACCGCCAGTTGGATAAAATTGCCGAAAAAAACGCCAGCAAAATCGCAACCATCAAACCACAACTCGACGCGCCCGCCGTGATGCGCGAACTGATGAACGAATACGGCGATCAGAACGACAACTGCACCCATTTCAGAAAAGCCTATTTTGAGTTGACCCAAAGTATTGGCGGACAAGACAGGGAAGGCATCCGAAAATATGCCGCCAAAGCCTTAGACCTGGCTCGACAAATCGGTCTCCCGCACCTCGAAGTAACCGTCTTATGTACCGCAGGAAGCGGTTTAGTGGCAACGGGCCAATTGGAAAACGGCATGAAAACCTACGATGAGGCCCGGAAAATCGCCAAAGCTGCCGAGCCGTTGCCCATCATCAAAGAAATGCCCGAACTAAAGATGGACCTGCCAGGGGGCAACATCTTTGTGCAGTTGGGCGTGCAAGTGCTCTTTTTCAAAGGAGCTGGATTGGTGGGCGCCGGCTTGTACGAACGCGCCCTTGAAGCCTACACACAAGCAGATGAAGAACTGAAACGTATCCTGAGCGAGAAAAAAACAGAAGAACCCACAGACTGGAGCAACGGAGGCATCCCCTTATTCCAGCGTCTGGAAGCCCTGCGTATGAGCGGGTACTGCATGGAGCACTGCGGAAAAAAGCAGCAATCGGTAGCAAAATATGAGGAAGCGGTAGATATTTCGGAAAAACTGGATACGGATACAAGAAAAAGTTCCACCTTAGCGTTCACAGGCCGGTCGCTTTTGAGCATCTATAAAGATCAGGGCAAAAAGCAAACATTCAACTCCATGCAAGAAACCCTAGACCGGCTGCTCGGCAAAGGCTGGGAAGAAACCCTCCCGAAGCGCGCAGGATAAAACCAAATACCATTCCACCAATCACCGATCAACCAATAACCCATGTTTGTAGGAAAACAATTCGATCCAGTATTAGGTGTGGACATCCACATCATTCAACCGCCCGGGCCTGTGCCGCCTGTGCCGATCCCGCACCCGTTTATTGGTATGGTGTATGATCCCATGGAGTTTGTGCCAATTTTGGGGGCTTCGATTATGGCTGGGGGGATTCCTCGTGCGCAGGCGGGTACTTCTGTTAAAGCAACTGTACCGCACATCCCAATCGGAGGCGTCTTTGTAAAGCCGCCCTCTAATGATGGGGAGATTTTTATGGGGAGTATGTTTGTACCAGCAGAGGGAGAGCCGCTAACATTTTTTGGTGTGCCGGTTCTTACTTGCCAGGATGCGGGGATGATGCCTATACCGCGCCCTAACCGTAAAAGCAAATCCAAACCTAAATCGATGGTCCTACCGCTTTCGATTTTGTTGCCCTTGCCATAAATGGAACCCTTATGAATACTGCTAGCCCTGTGCCTAAGATCTCAAATGCTGCAATTGCCAAGATAGGGTTGCACTTTTTGGGTAAGTTTAAAAAGGCATATCAGCGTAGAAAAGCTGTTAAGGAAGCGTGGAAGCAGGAAGCGGCACTTGTAAAGGCGACGGGTAAAGGTAGAAAAGTTCCCAAGTGGACATTGCCTGAAAAAAATGAACTTCTTTCTACGGGCAAGGTCAAGGGGTATGATGGACACCATATAAATAACGTCGCAAGTGCCCCACATTTAGCAGGTGATCCGAATAATATTCAGTTTCTAACTAGACCAGAACACCTTGCCGCACATGGAGGAAGCTGGCAAAATCCTACAACTGGTGCATTGATAGACAGATCATTTTAATCAGAAATCAAAATTTAAGATGATGAATTATTTTGAGGAAATCAAGAATCTCCTTCTCCCATATAAGGTTTTGGGAGAAAAAAAACTACCTGATGGAACCATGCTAATCGGAAAGGCGCCTCATATTGGACCAGAAGCATGGCTTCACATGATTTTCGCACCGTTGACAACAAATGAAGTTTCATACCTTGAAGAGAAG
>JANMME010001058.1:0-8039 GCA_031373015.1 Saprospiraceae bacterium | reverse complement strand
CTCACGGCAGAAAATGTTTGCCCGACTTGTACCGTGAAATGGTCTAATGGCGAGAGTGGCCTGAACATCAATGCCTCAATAGCAGGGATTTACACGGCTACGGTCAGCAACACGCTCAATACCTGTGGCGACAGTCCGGCTTCCAACGCCATCACCGTTACGGAAAAATCGCTGCCTTCGACACCCGTAGTTTCTGCCTCCGATGCCACTTTGCTTTGCTCGGGCGCATCGGTTGTGCTCACAGTAGACAATGTGTGCCCGGATTGTACGGTGCATTGGTCCAATAGTGAGACCGGGCCAAGCATTACCGTTTCCACCGAAGACACCTATACCGCCACGCTTAGGAACGTCTGCGGCGAAAGTCCGATCTCCAACGCTATTGCTATTACCACCGGAAACACGCCCACGGCAGCTACCATCGGAGCATCCGACGTCCCGATACTTTGTCCGGGTGAATCGGTGGTGCTCACGGCTTCAGATGTTTGCCCGGATTGTTCCGTGAATTGGTCGAACGGAGAGGCCGGACTGAGCATCACGGTCTCCACAGCGGGTGTCTACACGGCCATCGTTAACAATATTTGTGGGGACAGCCCAGCCTCTAATGCCATTGCTGTCACAGCGAACACCATTCCTGCTCCCGCAATCGTCATTGCTTCGGGCTCCACCGTACTTTGCCCCGGCGAGTCGGTTGTGCTGACAGCAGAAAACATTTGCTCCGATTGTACCGTGCATTGGTCAAACGGCGAGACTGGGTCGAGTATCGCGGTTTCTACGGAGGGCGTTTATGCGGCCACCCTTAGCAACGCCTGCGGCGATAGTCCAGCCTCCAACGGCCTTAACGTCACAGCGAATACCATGCCTGCTGCTGCAATGGTCTCTGTATCAGGCCCAACTGCGCTTTGTCCCGGCGAATCGGTCTTGCTCATTGCAGAAAATGTGTGCCCGGACTGCATCGTGCTATGGTCCAACGGCGAGACTGGGCCGAGCATCACCATTTCCACAGACGGCGTTTATACGGCCACGCTCAGCAATGTTTGCGGCGACAGCCCCATTTCCAACCCCATCTCCGTTACAACCAACCCTTCCCCTGCTGCTGCCATCGTCTCTGCCTCCGGTCTTACAGCCCTTTGCCCCGGCGAATCGGTCGTGCTGACGGCAGAAAACATTTGCCCCGATTGTACCCTGCTATGGTCTAACGGCCAAACAGGACAGAGCATCACCGTTTCCACAGGCGGCACTTATACTGCCACGCTCAGCAACCTTTGCGGAGAAAGCCCCGCCTCCAATTCCATTACGGTCGTTTCGCAATTTTTGCCAGACCCTCCAGTAATAGATCATGACGGAACGTGGCCGCTGTGTCCAGGAGACTCGGTCGTACTTTCGGTTGAAAATGTGTGTGCCGATTGCTTGATAAAATGGTCCAACGGCGAGACAGGGCAAAGCATCACCGTTTCCACCTATGCAATTTTGACGGCTACCATGATAAATACCTGCGGAGAAAGCCCGGTTTCAAATTCCATTACGGTCATTCCTCTATTTTTGCCAGATTCCCCGGTGATAGCGCCTTCCGGCACCTCGATACTGTGCCCCGGGGAATCACTTTGGCTTTCTGTAGTGACCCCTCTTTGCTTTGGTTGTACTGTAAACTGGTCCAACGGCGCCACTGGTGAGAGCACAAGTGTTTCTGCTCCAGGCGTTTACACGGCTACTGTCCAAGACCCTAACAATCCGTTTTGCGGTGACACTCAGCCATCAAATGCAATAACGATAGAAGTTTATCCTCCCTTCTTACCTGAGCTACAGGTCACCAACCTTTGTGATTTGGCAGCACCTATTGGCAGCGGCTATCATTGGTTCGTGAATGGGGTTCTAATTCCTGATGCCACCGGGCAATTCTGGTCGGCAGAAGTCGCGGGCAATTATGTGGTGACCATGAATAATTCTGAAGGTTGCGCAGGCACCTCTGAACCCGTATTCGCGGAGGCTTGCATGAGCAGTACGCACGACATGGCGAATATCCTCACTGCAAAACTGTATCCGAACCCGACTCAGGATCAGATTTTCCTTGATATTCAATTGGTTGCAGCGGCGAATGTCCGTCTGGAGCTGTTTGCCGCCGATGGGCGTTACCTGGGGCAATTGTTCCAACGTGAAATTACGCCGGGCAGACAAATTTTGGAGATTGAACTACCGGAGTTGCCAGCAGGGATGTACCGCTATCGCTTGGCGACGGAGACGGGAAGTTTGAACGGGAATTTGGTGGTGCAGCGGCGGTAATTTTTTTGACAGGATTTACAGGATGAACAGGATTCATACCCCTATCCAATCCTGGTACTTTTTTTGACAGGATATACAGGATGAACAGTATTTATACCCCTATTAAATCCTGTTCATCCTGTAAATCCTGTCAAAAAAACTACCTGTCAGGCAATCTCCTTGCCCAAACCAGCATTTTAAAACAAAAAATTTTAAATCAAGGGCGATTAAATTGCCCCGCTGCACTATTTTCGCCCCCAATATCCCCCCGCCTACGCCCCTGCCTGCCAAAGATTGGCCGATAGGAAGGCTACGGCGGGAAAAAATACCAAATCCAACAGCCCATGCTGAAACGCCTACACATCCGAAACTACGCCCTCATAGACGAACTCGAAATCAACTTTTCCGAGCGACTCACCATCATCACCGGCGAAACCGGGGCTGGAAAATCCATCCTGCTCGGTGCCCTCGGCCTCATCATGGGCGAGCGCGCCGACACCAAAGTATTCTACAACGACGCGGAAAAATGCGTGGTGGAAGCTTTTTTCGACGTGTCGGAATACGACATGCGCGAGTTTTTTGAAGCGCACGAACTGGACTACGATCCCGAGGTCGTCATCCGCCGCGAACTATCCCCCACGGGAAAAAGCCGGGCTTTCGTAAACGACACCCCCGCCAACAACCAGGTGCTCCAGCGCCTCACCGAAAACCTCGTTGACCTCCACCAGCAATTTGACACCCTCGACATCCACAACGTCAATTTTCAACTGCGGATGATTGACGCCCTGGCCGACAACGGCCCCATGCTCAAGGAATACCAGCACGGTTACCGACAATACGCTGCTGACAAAAAACGCCTCGCCGAGCTCATCGAACGCAGTCAAAGCGGGGCGAAAGAGATGGAGTTCCTTCGCTTTCAACTCGAAGAACTCCAGTCCGCCGAACTCATCGAAGGCGAACTAGAAACCCTCGAAGGTTTACTCGCCCAACTGACCAACGCCGAAGACATCAAGCGCAGTTACGGCGCCGCCTACAATCACCTCTCCGAAAGCGAGATGAACCTTGTGGGCCAACTTCAGGAACTCGCCCGCAGCATCGCGCCCACGCGAAAACTCTCGCCCCAACTTTCCGCGCTCAGCGAGCGCATGGATGCCGCGATCATTGATTTGCAAGACCTTGCAAAGGATTTCGAACGCATCGCCGAAGGAACAGAGCACGATCCACAACGCATCGCCGAATCCCAGGAACGGCTCAATGTGATGTATAAACTCCAGAAAAAACACGGCGTTTCCGGCGTTCCTGAACTCCTTCAAATCCAGGCTGATCTGGAACAACAAACGGTAGGCTACACCAACCTCGACAGCGAAATCGCCAAACTCGAACAAGCCATCGCCAAGCAAGAAAAAGCCCTTCGCGCCACCGCTACCACACTCAGCCAACGCCGCCGCGCTGTACCTCCCAAATTCGAGGAGCGGGTGCAAACCATGCTCACGCAACTTTCCATGCCCCATGCCCGCCTGAAAGTGGAAATCGCCGATCTCGATCAACTCAGTCCCACGGGCCTCGACGACGTGCAATTCCTCTTCGCCACCAACATCGGCGCGCGCTACCTGCCCATCAAAGACGTGGCTTCCGGCGGAGAACTCTCCCGCCTCACGCTCTGCACCAAAAGCCTCGTGGCCGATGCTATCCCGCTCCCCACCCTCATTTTTGATGAAATTGACTCAGGTATCAGTGGCGACGTATCGCTCAAAATGGGCCTCATCCTCAAGGAATTGAGTGCCCGCCATCAGGTCATCAGCATCACCCACACGCCACAAATTGCCGCCCGCGCTGACGCGCACTATTTCGTGTATAAAAAAGTAGAAGGCCAGCGCACGGTCACCAATGTGCGCTTCCTTGCCCCCGATGAGCGGGTGCGGTCTATTGCGGTGATGTTGAGCGGGAATCCGCCGAGCGAGGCGGCGATTGCGACGGCGAGGGAGCTGGTGGAGGGGTAATAAGCTTGTAAAGGACGGACTGATCTTGGCGGTTTGAAAAGTATTGCCGAAATTTGTAGGCTCTAGCGAAAGGGAAAGTGAGGAAGAAGACATCTATCAGGATTTTCTAGTTGAAAAAGCAGCATGAAAACGGGCGATATCGTTTTAATACCTTTCCCTTTTTGCCGAGCTGACCAATCGAAAAGTTCGGCCTGCGGTCGTTGTTTGTGAAGCAAAAGACCAATTCAAAGATTTGGTATTGTGTGCCGTTAGTTCTGTTGTTCACCCGCTACTTTCGGAGAATGAATTGCTGTTGACTCCAGCTCCAGCAGACGTGACGGAGCAAATCAATCACCCGCTCCTTGTAATCCGCAAAGCGATAAGTATCAAACTTCTCGGCGATGGTCGGTTCGCTGGGCTTCTTTTCTTTGTACTGGTCGAGCACCCATTCGAGGGCGGAACGGTTGCGGAGTTTGTTCTACTTCGTCTCGGTTCGCTTCACCTGCGCTTTCATCTAAAAAGCGTTGCTCATCTTCATCAAGTACATCCCACCAATCGCCCTCTTTCTGTAGGGAAGAGACCGAAGGGAGTAGGTGTAATATTTTTTTCAAACACTTTTGTCTTCGGTTGAAAAAAGTCGCTGCACGATTTCATGCCTGATTTCGATGATGCTTGACATTGCTGAAACTTTTTTACAAAAATAAGGAATTTCTAAGGCCGTCTAACCAAAACTTTTACAACAACATTGCCATTATCTGTTTGGATGTCCAAGAGGTAAAAGCCATTGCGCAAATCAGCGGGTATTGTAATGATTTCTTCATTTTTACCTGCCGACCTTTGGTCATTCAGCAACTCGTTTAAGATATTTCCTTGTATGTCCATCAACTTGATTTTGACGCTTGAAGCCCTTGGAAGTTCATAAACGAGGTTTAGCGATTGTGTTACAACAGGATTGGGATAAATAAGTGCCGATGATATAGCCGAGGTGGTTTCTATTGTCCCCACAAAATTAGAACCGAGGTAGCGGCGTATGTTCCCATATTCGTATCCATTTGGAGCTTTGTAGGGAGCCACTGATAAAATTTTACCGTCTGGCTGCACAAGGCCGTCGTCAAAAGCATCGAAGGCTTCCCCTACAATTACCCCATTTATGCCCAATGTAGAATCAACTGCGCCATTTTGAGCAAATCTGACCATCATCCCTTTTGCCGCGGTGCCATAAAAGCTAACACCAAAAGCAATAACCTTCCCATCTTGCTGAAGAAAACCATTTCGGCAAATGGTGCCTTCTGGGCCAAAAGGCAGTTGTGCGTATCCTTTATTGGCAAATGAAGTGTCTATTTGCCCGTTTGGGAGCCATTTCACCAAAGTTGTTCTCGGGATAATTGGAGGGGTAGTGTAGATGTCGCAAAGCACTAGTAACTCTTGTGTTGGCAGCACAAAAAGGTCTTGGATTTGTTGTTCGAGATAATAGAAGCGCGCAATGCCATTTTCTCCAAAAGTTGTGTCCAATTGGCCATTGCTATTATATCGCATTACGAAGCCAACCCTTGGTTTGTTCATGTCATTATATATCCCAGATATCAAAATAGAGCTGCTTGAATTGATGTCAAGTTTTAGCCCATAAACATCATTGGCCTGAGGGCTAAAAAAAGTTGGATTGATTATGATTTTGCCAGCGGTGCCGAATGTGAGATCCAGAAACCCATTTGTATTTAGTCGTACTAATGCAGATCCTGAGGTGTTATAACCACCTACCAATATTTTTCCGTCAGGCTGTAAAACCATGTCAATCATAATGGAGGGCCCGCCAGGCGGCCATATAGCGAAGTCAGATTTCCCACCAATCCCGAAAGACGAGTCATATACACCATCAGAAGTCAAGCGAACTGCCTTTGCGATATCTGAACCCCAACCGGTTATCAAAATCTTGTCGTCAGGCTGGATTAAAACCTCATAGGCAAGGGGAAAATCTATGTCGCTTGATATCCATTGGCCCCCGTTTCCAAAGGAAGTATCTAAACTTCCATCTGAATGAAAACGAGCTGCTACAGCCCTTGAGCCACCGGCAGCATTTCCCCATCCCACTGCAACTATTTTTCCATCCGATTGGAGGCCCACGTGTTGAAAACGGCAAAAATGGTTGTTGGCACTTAGGCTAAAAACAGCACTGCCGTTGTCAGCAAAACTAGTGTCCAGAAAGGTTGATTGTGCAAAAGAAGTAATGGCCAAACACATTAGCAATAAAAAGGAGCAAGCAGTTTTTTTCATGGTGAAATTAAGTTGAACAGCTTAAAAACTCTTGGTTGTAATTGAACATTGAAGCCAATTTCTAATGCAAAGTTGCCGGTGCTTGTGCTCATAAAATAGGACACTTTTGGCCGATTATTCTAAGGGCGAATTTAAATTACAGGGGAGCAGACTTTTAAAATTCAGCTTCAGGCGTTGTCGTAATTACTTCACCCCCATCCCATTCGGCCAACCATCTGCCGGGCTTACAAAACTCAATTTCCCCTCCGCATCTTCCGCCATCAAAATCATGCCCTGCGATTCGATGCCCATCATGACACGCGGCGCGAGGTTGGCGACGATGACGACTTGCTGGCTTACTACTTGTTCGGGAGTATAATATTCGGCAATGCCGGACAAAATGGTGCGCGTCTCAAAGCCCAAATCCACGCTGAGTTTTAGGAGTTTTTTGGATTTTTCCATTTTCTCGGCTGTTAAAATGGTGCCGGTGCGCAGGTCGAGTTTGGCGAAGTCGTCGAATTGAATGAGGTCTGACATTGGACGGTAGACGTTGGATGGTTTATCCGCCGTAGGCTTGCCGAAGGAGGATGGACTTTGGACTTTGGACGCCGTTTCATTTGCTGATTTATCCGCCGATTTATCCGCCGAAGTATCAACGAAGGCGGAAGTTTTAACCGAATCAGCATCTTCAGCGGGAGCGGACATGGTTAGCTTGGCAATTTGCCGGTCAATCACCTCGTCCGGAATGCGGCTGAAGAGGTGTTCGGGTTCGTTGAGCGCGTGTTGGGCCGGGATCACGGGGTTGCCCTCCACGAGTTCGTTGAGCACCTCGAGCAGGTCTCCATTGTCGTGCAATGGGTTCAGATTGAGCATTTTGCGCAGCTTGTCCGACGAAAATGGCAGGAATGGTCGGAGGGCCACCGACAGCACAGCGACGTACTGAATGGCTAGGTTCATCACCACTTTCACCATTTCCGGCTGGTCTTTTACCGTTTTCCAAGGCTCGTTGAACTGTAGCAGTGCATTGCCCGCGCTCGATATTTCCATCAAAATCCGCAGCGCCTCGCGCAATTCGTAGCACTCGATAGCGGCGCCCATCTCTTGCAATTTGTCGTTCAACAGATTGAGTTCCTCGTTGTACTGCCCGGTTTTTTCTGCATCCCAGCCGCTTTTGAAAGTCTGCTCCGGGTCAATGCGCGGTACTATGCCTCCGTAATATTTCTGCGTAAGCACGAGCACTCGGTTGATGAAATTGGCGAGGTTGTTCACCAATTCATTGTTGTTTGTCTCCTGAAAACCCTTCCAGGTAAACTCCGAATCGCTCTGTTCGGGCATCTTCTTGATCATGTTGTAACGCAGCACATCCTCTTGCCCCGCAAATTCCTCGCAATATTCGTGTACCCACACCGCGCAGTTTTTGGACGTAGTAAGTTTGCGGCCCTCGAGATTTAGAAACTGGTTGGCGGGCACATTGACGGGCAAAATAAAGCCGCCATGCGCTTTCAATATCGCCGGAAAAATGAGGCAGTGGAACACGATATTGTCCTTGCCGAT
>JANMME010001053.1:0-3890 GCA_031373015.1 Saprospiraceae bacterium | reverse complement strand
GAAAAACTGAATATTAAAATTTTTTTCCTCGAGGCGGCAGACGTTTACGACCAGTATGTGCTGAAAAAATTACCTGATTTTGCCGGATCAATACGCGAAATCCTTGGTTGGCAAATGGGACAGTTGTTGTTGTTCCGCGGTGAATGGGACGATTTGATTGGGCTCTTCGACACGATAACGCCGGAGAAAAAAAACGCCTTTGCAGGAATATTAAAGCTTATTGCCGGTGATACGGAAGCGAGTTCAGAATTGTTCGCAAACGCGCGCAAGGAACTGCGGCGGGAATCGCGCAGTTCCAAAAATGAACTGCATGACCTGGCAGGTGTGTTTCAGATCATGGCAGCCCTGAAATCGTTGAATGTGGGTACTTACATCAAAATTAAAAGCCAACTTGATCTTGTGTACAAGCATGGCAGCTATTATGTATCGGCATTTAATCAATTGCAAGCCGTGATTTTGTTTCTACAAAACGACAGGACAACGGCACTCCAGATGGTCCAGGCCAAATTAGTTTACGATTTTCCCGTGATGCATTTTTTCCAGAATTTATGCCTGTACTGGATTGATGAAAAGCTCATTGACCAGGCTAAGCTGGATGCATTCCATGAAAATCTGAAAAAAAACGGCTATGTTTGGCTTGCGGCTGAAATACTGGCATTGCGGGCCTTTCTTAAACCTGAGGACGAAGTGCTTTTTGCAGAAAGCCAACAGCAATCCGGAGAACTCGGCGCCAGGGCTTTGGCAGGGCTCCTCCCTAAGGTAGAACCATGGGAACAAGCCTTGAACATGATGTCCGGAATCGCCACCGCCGAAAGCCTTGAAAAGGGTACCCGCCTGGTATGGATTGTCGATTTCGAACGCAAAATTTTGACGCCCAAGGAACAGACTTTTGGCAAAAAAGGCTGGACCAGCGGTAGAACGATCCAAGACAATCAACTTTTAAATGCAAATTTGTCCTGTATGACCGAACAAGACAAGCGCATAGCTCGTACGCACCACTATGGCGGATATTATTACGCGCAGCAAAACCTTTCAACCTGGCAGGCCCTGGTCGGTCATCCTTTGTTGTTTTCTGCCAGATCGCAGAATGTAATCGTGCAATTAACAGAAGAACAACCCGTGTTGGTCGCCCAAAAACAAGGCGACGGCTTTGAGATCAGGTTTTCCCACAAATTCACTTCGGAGGGGTTCCAGATCATCAAAGAATCACCGACGCGTTATAAATTGCTGGTCATCACCGCCGATCAGGCTCAGATTGCAAAATCTTTTAATGGCGAATCGCTCTTCGTGCCGGAAAAAGGCGCCGATCGCCTGAACCAGATTATGAGCGGGCTGGGACAGCGCATTCCGGTTCGCGCTGCATTTGAAGAGGAAAACCTCCCTCTTTTACCCGCCGATGCTCGCGTATGCGTACACCTTTTGCCCGTGGGCGATGGTTTTCATGTCGAAATTTACAGCAAACCGTTTATAAGCACCCCGCCTTATTTCAAGCCTGGCGAAGGCGAGGCTTCCGCAACGGCAATGGTCGGAGGAGAAAGGGTGCGTACGCTTCGCGACCTGAAGGCCGAAACCGGGAATGTGACAAAATTACTGGAGCAGGTCGAGATGCTTCGGCAAACGATTCAGGTTGAAGGTGTATGGGAACTTCAAAATGCCGAAAATTGCCTCGAACTCCTGACTCAATTGTACCCTTTGGTGGAAAATGGCCTGATTCTCCTGGAATGGCCAAAAGGCGAAAAAATGCGAGTAATGAAGGAGGCTGGCTTTGACGGTTTCAAGATGCGCATCCGGGGAGAAAACGACTGGTTCGAAGTGACGGGCGAAATGAACGTTGATGAAAATCAGGTGCTCACCATGCAGCAACTCCTGGTATGGAGCGCATCGTCAGAACAATTCGTGGAGATAGGTCCCGGTAAATTCCTCGCCCTCACCAAAGAATTCCGCCTCCGCCTCCGCCAGATCAACGGCCTTTTGACAACCCGGAAAAATGGCCCCCTGCAACTGCATCCACTTGCTGCCGGAGCCTTCGAAACATTTACCGAACTGGTTAAAGACCTGGATTTTGATCGAAAATTCCAGGAAAACAGGGAGCGTTTGCGCGCCGCCTTTGAAAGGAAATACAAAATTCCTAAAAATTTCAACGCAGTGCTGCGTCCTTATCAGCAAGAAGGATTTGAGTGGATGAGCCGCTGTGCCGCTGCCGGACTCGGCGCCTGCCTGGCCGATGATATGGGACTAGGGAAAACCATTCAGGCGCTGGCCTTGCTAACCACCCGCGCCAAATCGGGCCCGGCGCTCGTGGTAGCACCAGCCAGCGTTTGCCGGAACTGGGTGGCTGAAACCCAAAAATTTGCCCCTGCCCTGCGTCCGATCCTGTTTGGAGAAGGCGACCGCAGTGGCATCATCGAAAAGGCAGGAAAGGGCGACCTGATCATCATCACCTACGATCTGATGGCCCGCTCAAGTGGACAATTGAGTAAAAAACAGTTTTCCACCATTGTGCTGGACGAAGCACAGTCCATAAAAAACCGGCAATCCAAACGCAGTGAAATGGCCATGCAGCTCAGCTGCGATTTTCGCCTGATCATGACCGGTACGCCGGTCGAAAACCATCTGGGCGAGTTGTGGAATCTTTTCCAGTTTGCCAATCCGGGTTTGCTGGGCTCCATTGAACATTTCAACCAGCAATTCGCCATACCTATTGAGAAATACGGCGACGAAGACCGCCGCGAACAATTGCGCCGACTGATACAGCCCTTCATACTGCGCCGCCGCAAGGAGGAAGTGCTACGCGAGCTGCCCGCCAAAACAGAGATCACCCTGCAGGTTGCGTTATCTCCCCAGGAGCGCGTTTTTTATGAAGCCCTGCGCCGCAACGCGCTCGACACGTTGAGCGCCGACACTGAAAGCGGCGCCGGCGAAAAACACCTGCGCATACTCGCTGAGATCATGCGCCTGCGCCGGGCTGCCTGCCATCCCAACCTGGCCGATGCCACCGCAGGTTTTACTTCCAGCGCCAAGCTGGAGCTGTTTGGCGAGATACTTGACGAATTGCTCGAAAATGGCCACAAAGCGTTGGTTTTCAGTCAGTTCGTAGGCCACTTGAAAATTCTGGAAGCATACGTCAAAAATAAAAATATTCCATACCAATATCTTGACGGCCAAACGCCGACAGCCCTGCGTCAAAAAAGGATTGACGCTTTCCAGGCGGGTGAAGGCGACTTGTTCCTGATCAGTTTGAAGGCCGGCGGTACTGGCTTGAATCTTACCGCCGCAGACTATGTGATCCACACCGATCCGTGGTGGAATCCGGCGGTTGAAGACCAGGCTTCGGATCGTGCTCACCGCATCGGACAGGAAAAACCGGTCACCGTCTACCGCCTCGTGGCGGAGCATACAATCGAAGAAAAGATACTTCAACTCCATGCGCAGAAACGCGATTTAGCCGATTCACTGCTCGCAGGAACCAACATAAGCGCCAGGCTTACGGCGGAAGACCTGCTGCAGTTGATGAATGATGAATGATGGCGGCTATTTTTATCCTGTCCCTTATGGCTGCGCTGTCAAGTTTGGCGCGTTCGGTGTTGGTGAGAACGTCGTAGCTCACGGGCGTCACTTCCACGTGCAGGTCAATGCGGTCGAGCAGGGGCCCGGAAACCTTGGAGACATAGCGTTTTACCACGCCGGGGCCGCACACGCATTCTTTTTCGGGGTGGTTGTAGTAGCCGCAAAGACTCGGCATAACTTCGCCTGTTTTCGACACTGGGACACCCAAAATCAAAACCCGAATAAATCGGCGAGATTTTTCTGCTCATCTCTGGTGTAAATCGTTTTGGAAACCGTTTCGTCAGACCCGTTCAACTTGACCTGAACCGAGAAGATGGTTTTAG
>JANMME010000986.1:0-2759 GCA_031373015.1 Saprospiraceae bacterium | reverse complement strand
TGTCGAATATTCAAAATTTGCTCCGGCGCGAGGTGTTTTTGGATGGAAGCAACTTTTTCTACCAGATCAAAATATTTCAAGGTTCGGGAGTCTATATCATCCGCCGTCCGTAAAGCCCAGGTTGAAATGTTATCAAATGGGTTCCGAATCACATGAATAAAGCGGAGTTTTACCGTTTTAATTTGGAGCAGTTTTTCTAAAACTTCTGGGCGATTTGCTAGCCTCAAAGTGCTCCATTTGCCTTCCTGGTCACCTATGACTTTCAAAGTGGAAAACCTTCCCTGCCATTGGTTCGGAATATTGTATTCGTAGGCTGTCAGTTTTCTATTTGATTTGCCAAACCGCTCTGAATTCCGGAGCATAAGGTAAAATATATCCAATAGCTTATACCCCATTTCAAAATACCTAATTGAATCCATACGGTGAGCGATCAGGCAGTTGGGATGAGCATCCATGACAGAGCTTATAATACTGTGCCCGCTTCTTGGGTATCCGATAAAGAAGCAACAAGTTTCAATATTCTTAAAGGACGCTTCATGTTTTGAAGCCCCAAATTTTAGTCTTAACCGATCCCATAAAGTTGTAATGCCAACTTTACCAGCCAGGTATACATTGTTGTCAAATATGTGTTTTGTAAGCAATTTCATGAGATTCCTTCCGCTTTGGCTTTTAAATTTTCATTCATCAATATAAATCCCTTACGGGTTTGATTTTTCCTGATAATGCGATGTATGGGCGTAAACAGCCCGCTGAAATATTCATACTGGACAAACTTTACACGATTTTCTCCTTCCGGGCGGATTTCAAAAACGTGTTGTCCGGAAAAGACATAAGGAATCCAAAATTTTCCAACCCATCTGAGTTCGCGATTCTGATCAACTTTTAGAATGAATGCACGCGTGAATAAACCAGGGGAGCCTGGAGGTTTGGCAAACGCTTTGATTTTTTCCCCCTCGACAAAGGCCGGGCCTATTTTCAAAATATATTGATTCCATTCAGGATAGGATTCTACATCCATCAATATTTGCCAAACTTTTTCCTTGTTGGCATCAATCATTATTTCGGTATGTATTTCTTCCTTGAAAATATTTTTCAATTTTTTAAAATTTTTTGTTAGCGCATACTATTGAACACTCTTGTCATACTACTGGACATTTTTATTTCACACAGATGTCACACAGATAACTCGCGCAGATTTTACGCAGAATTTATCTGTGTGGCATCTGCGTTTCAAATCTGCGTAACATCTGCGAGAAAAATGTCCAAATGGTATGGCACTGAGTCTTTGAAAACCATTGAGTTATCCAGAATTTATTTACATGGATCGCGCAAAGGTAATTAAGTCTGGTATGCGTTGCCTTTCACTTCGCAATTTCTTGAAAGCCATCGCAAAATTTCCCCTCCCTCATTCCCAATATCTTTGCTATCCTTGCCTCGAAAATAGTTCGACTTCCGAGAAATTGCCACTAACTTTGTCAGCAAAAGCATCCGAATCTATGTCCAAAGTTCAAGCCCAAACAGTGATTGACACCAAGGTGTTTCTGTCAATAGCAGACAATATTAAGACCGACGAATTAGAACTGTTCGTGCGAGAGTTAAATAGTATTATTACCCGCAGGAAGTCAAAAGATGCAACTTATCGGCAACGGGAGTTGCTGCGGCTGATAAACCAAACTATCTTGTCAAAAGACAATTGGGAGCGTTATTTGGAACTCGCCGAAAAATTGGATGCCGAAACTATTGGCGAGTCAGAGCGTCAGGAATTTCTCCAACTGGTGGCGGCAGAAGAAGTGCTTCGCAACGAAAGGGTTGGCTTGCTTATAGAATTGTCGCAACTCAGGCGTATCTCATTGTCAGACCTAATGGAAGAACTGGGGCTTTACCCTCCTGGCCGTGCCTAAATCGAATATTCCATCTGCTATTCAAGCATTAGTCAAACGCCGGGCCAGGGGTTACTGCGAATATTGCCTTGTCCCATTCGGTTTTTCTCCTGATACCTTTCAATTTGAACATATCCTCCCCTTAAGCTTAGGTGGTACTTCTGATGCAGAAAACTTGGCTTGGGCCGACGGTGGCTGCAATGGGCATAAACACATCAAAACACACCATTTCGATCCGTTGACCAAGCAACACGTCCGACTTTATCATCCCCGCCTCGACAAGTGGCACGAACATTTCCAATGGAGCGAAGATGAAACGCTGATTATCGGCCTCACACCTGTCGGAAGGGCGACTGTTGCCTTGTTGCAAGTAAATCGAGAAGGCAATGTCAACCTGCGGCGGTTGCTTATTTCTGCGGGTTTGCATCCGCCTGAGGTTTATCCGGGAGAATAGAAAAATACACAAGCCCGTTTTGCCTATCGGGCGGAGCGGGCTTGTATTTGGTTTTCCTACTTATGTCTCGCAACGAAGCAAAAATCCTATGCAAAACGCCGAATCCACGCGCATTTTCATCGCCTATTTGACCCACCTACCTTCTGAAATACTTGTTTGCTAGTTCGATGGCTTTTTCTTCCCCAGCCTTGGTCAAGTAGACCGATTTGGACCTTCGGTTGTCCGAAATAAAATCCTGTTCGACAAGGGCATCCAGCGCGTCAAAATCATGGCCTTTCCAGGCTCGGCGGACTTCAAACCCTTCCTCCCATGAGTTGAGATAGAGCAGTAAAAGGGTAAGTTCGTGACGTTGCTCGGCAGATATTTCAGGTATATTCATGGTGTGCCAGTGTTTTTAATGTAGATAAGGTGGGCAAAGTTTGCAA
>JANMME010000967.1:0-1535 GCA_031373015.1 Saprospiraceae bacterium | reverse complement strand
AAAAAACCTTCGTAGCCCAACAGTAGTTTTGGAGAAACGCCCCATGCCATTTGCAAATCGCCCATTTCTTCCAATCGGCTGTAATGCAGCCCGATCTCGCCCCAGGCCATGCCAGCGATTCCAGCGGGCGGTATATTGATGGCTTGATTGCGTGGAAGGTCAGAAATGGTTCGGTAAGCAAGAATTTCTGGTATACGATAGGCAGAAACGTTCGTACGAAACGCGGTGGTAAGCCCCACAACATTGTTCTCCCCAAGCCTAAAACTGAACGAGGGCCCTGCAACCCTGACTTGAGTGATGAAGTGCATTTTTCGACTTCCATCTGCAAAATCCTGCAAAATGGCGTCGCGGGCGGGCGGGTTCTCGGCGGATGTGTCGGCTAGAGAGACGATTTTGTCTGTATTGTTCAGGGCATGCTGGAGACTGGTGTTGCGCAAAAAAGCGTAACTGTTTTCCAAAAAAAGGTCAGCATTGAACAGGCTCACTTCCCAGTTGTGCGGGGTGAAGGCTGTGTTGGCGGGGTTTATGCCCGCGCTGTAGATCCCGGCGTAGCGTTCGAGGCGCATACCGAGTTGTTCCTGGGCAAAAACAGATTCCTGCGGAATGACAAAAAAAAGTAAGAAGAAGGCAAAAAGGGGGATGATCGGGAAATGGGCAAGTGGTAGGCGCATAAAATGAATGGATTCAAAATTTGCGCAGAAACGTAGGTTTGGGGTTGGGAATTGCCTTAAATGGAAGAAACGGGTGCTGAACTGTTCAATTATTCTTCTTAATGGGTAAATTCATTTCACAGGGGAATTGCTTGAACTGTGGAAATATATTTACTCCAGCGCTATCCGCTTCAAAGGAGAAGTTATACTTGAATGCATGGTATATACACATCTTTTCCTTTCCGCTGAATGAAATATTTTTTGACAGGATTGACAGGATGTACAGGATATGTCGGCTTCGCCGACTTGCTCCGATCATTGATTTGAGGCGATAATCTGCCAAAAACATCCTTTCTAAGGAGTCGGCGAGGCCGACATATCCTGTACATCCTGGCAATCCTGTCAAAAAAATAGTCACGACTATTACACACTCATCGGCTCCAACTTCTCGCTCTCCACCCCGTACTTTTTCATAAATTCCTTCACGGCTTTTTCAGTGATCTTGCCTTGTTTATGCAGCAAACGCACCGCCGCAAACGCGATGTATTTGGGCGAAATCTCAAAGTAATCGCGCAGGTTTTCCCGGCTTTCCGAGAGGCCAAAACCATCGGTGCCGAGTGGCGTGAAATCTTTGGGCATCCAGGGGGCGAGTTGACCCGCTGTCAATTTCACCCAGTCATTGGCGCTCACGAATACGCCTTCTTCGCCTTTCAATTGTTGTTGCACAAAAGGCACACGCTCCGGTTCTCCTGGGTGCAGCATGTTCCAACGATCGCAGGAAACAGCGTCGCGGTATAGTTCCGTCCAGGAGGTTGCGCTCCAGATATCTGTGCTAACGCCTTCTTTTTCAAGGATTTCGGCGGCATCCAGCACTTGCTTGATGAT
>JANMME010000910.1:0-7536 GCA_031373015.1 Saprospiraceae bacterium | reverse complement strand
GTCGGCCCTACTACCACCCAGAATCAAACATTTCGCCGTAAGGGCGACCCTTGTGGTCGCCCACTACCTAAAAACAAACATTTCGCCCTAATTTTGCGGCCCATATCGCAAGCAGATTGGCGAAAACTACTGATAAAGAATGGTTTACATTACTCGAATCGAACGATTCAACGCCGCCCACAAACTTTGGGTCGAAGAATGGACAGAAGAACAGAACCGCGAAGTGTTCGGCAAATGCTCCAACAAAAATTGGCACGGCCATAACTACAACCTGCATGTCACCATAAAAGGGCGCCCTGACCCTCTGACCGGTTTTGTGATGGACGTTAAAAAACTAAGCGTGATTATCCGCGAAGAGGTTATTGACCACCTGGACCACAGCAATTTAAACTTGGACGTGTCTTTTATTCCAAAGGGCCTTCAACCTACCACCGAGAATCTTGTTATGCTGATCTGGCAACGCCTCGCACCGGCTCTTGAAGGATTTCCCTGCAAGCTACACGCAGTAAAACTTTGGGAAACAGAGACGATTTATGCCGAATACTACGGGGAATAATTTGACCACATTTTTACCCGCCATAAATTTTTTATCCGCCGCAGTCTTGACGGAGATGGAAGCGAAGGCGGGACCACATTCTCAAGAAATGGCATACAAAAAATCTGACGTTTATGATAATGCGCTCACCGAGCGTATGAAGATTGATTACCTCAATATTTTGAATGTACTGGGAGAAGATGCCGACCGTGAGGGGTTGCTTAAAACCCCTGAACGGGCGGCAAAAGCCATGCAGTTCCTCACGCAAGGCTACGGCCAAGATGCAGCAGCGATCCTGCGTTCTGCCATGTTCCGCGAAGATTACAGCGAAATGGTTTTGGTAAAAGACATTGAAGTGTATTCACTCTGCGAGCACCATATATTACCCTTTTTTGGAAAGGCGCACATTGCCTATATCCCCAACGGATACATTGTCGGCCTTAGCAAAATCCCGCGCGTCGTGGATGTCTTTGCCCGTCGCCTGCAAGTGCAAGAACGCCTGACCATCGAGGTGCGCGACGTGATCCAGGAAACCTTAAAGCCATTGGGGGTTGCCGTGGTCATTGAAGCGCACCACATGTGCATGATGATGCGCGGCGTTCAAAAGCAGAATTCCCTTACCACGACTTCAGCATTTACCGGGCAATTTTTAAAAAATGAAACCAGAAGTGAGTTTCTGAGGCTTATTAGTTCAAATTTGCATTGATTGCTATGAAAATCCTCCTACCCTTCGCCCTTTTTTCTGCCGCGTTTTTTTCCTCGCAAAACTGTTCTGAGCATTCGGGAAAAACATCCTCAAAACCTGCCGAAATGCCATTGACCAGCCCGGCAATGATGTCCGTCACTTTGCCAGAAGGGTTTAATGAATATTGGTATGCCGGCATTGCGGAACTATGTACCTACGACCTCAGCCAGGAGCGATACGGCGAAACGCGCCAGGCCGAGCAGGTCAATGTCTTCGTCACAGAGGACCTTTCGAGCACCAAACAGGTAAAACTGGACAACCCGGCGGCAGCCGGCGCAGACAGGGTTCCCGTGTTAAAACTCAATACCGTTCGCCGTTTTCACACGGGCATTTACGATTATTCGATCATGCAGTCCGTATTCACGCCCGTGAGTGGCTTGCCAACTTTAAAAACCACCACCACGGTGCAAGATTGGTGTGGCCACGTTTTCTTGCAAAGCAATCTGGAGCAAGGCGGCTATCACCTTCGGGGGTTTTCCTATTTTGAAAGCGAGGGCGACCAAGACCTTCATTTCCCGCTTTCCCTGCTAGAAGACGAACTTTGGGCGCGTATTAGGCTCAACCCTTCTGCACTGCCCACCGGAAAAACCATGCTTGTCCCTTCAGCGGTTTACACCCGCTTGCGGCACAAGCCGGGTGGCCCGCAAAACGCAGATATCCAAATGGTTAAAGGTGAAAAGGAAAGTGTTTTGAAAATTGCCTACACTGACATCCCTCGCTCGCTGAGCATTGAGTTTGAAACAGCGTTTCCCTACAAAATCCTCGGTTGGGAAGAGACCAACGAAGGGAAAATTGCTAGCAAGGGCGTGCTCAAAGCTACGCGGCGGAGTGCCTATTGGACAGAGCATGACAATACCCATGCACCTTTGCGTGATTCTTTGAAGTTGCGGTTTTGATTTTCAAGAAAATATTTGGCTTACAACACCCATCAAATCTTAAAATTCGGGCAACGCGACGGCTGTTCGATGCATCTTTCGTTTGCGGCCTAGAAAAATTCTCTATTTTGCCCCGCCTTACGACAAGTGCAATCTATTTTATTCCTTTAATGCGGGCTGATTCAGGTTTTAAGTTGCTGAATTTCAAAATGTTAAAATCGAAGACCTGAACTCACCCGATTATCACAAACCATTCTACACACAATCAGTCATGCAGCCTTTCTCCCGATTATTATCATTCATCTTGCTGCTCGCCTTCTTTTCTTCCCAAAATATTCAGGCGCAAGATTGCTCCAAAGTAATCAAAGAAAACAAGAAGATTTCCGGCATCCAACTAGCCAGCACCAATACGCTTAGCGTTGTCATCCGAGGCGGCTACACCTATTTCATTGAGTTTTTCACCAATGAAAAAGGTGTCTTTGCAAAATTCACCTCTCAAGGGGGCATCGAATTCAACCAAGACGATCAAGTCGTTTTTGTGGACGCGGTAGGTAAAGAACGCGCCTATAAATTCACGGGCATGGACGAACTCGTCGCAGGCGCTGTGCCGACGCATCGCAACAACCTCCGGCTCGATCTGGACGCGGTACAGTGGCTTGCCGACGCAAACATTACGGGCATCAATTTTATCAATTTCGTTGACCGCCAGAAATACAAGTTCACGATCAATAGCGATCGGCAGGGCGAATTCAAGAATTTGGTAACTTGTTTCAACTCCATTTTGGATAAGATGGCCGTGGTGGACACACCCGGCGCATCGGTCTCAAAACCAGATCCCGTAACCATATCCCCTACCCCCGGCAAGCCCGGAACCAAGCCCACAGGTGGTGGCGCCTCTACTAGCTCTGGTGGCGATCCAGAGGTAACCGCGTTGCGCTCGGAGCTGGAAAAAACCAAAGAAAAAATCCGGGCTGAAATAAAGGCTGAAAAAGAACGGGGCGAAGCCATCAAGTCTCAGCTTCAACAAGATGTGGCCGCCGCCCGGGAAGCGGCCAATGCTAAAAAAATGGAGTACTCCAACGAGGTGCTCGAAGCCAGAAAGGCAAGTCTTGCTGAAATCGAAAAAGCCAAGGCCGAGGCACAAGCAGTGGTTTCTCAAAGCAAAGCAAAGGCTGATTCCGCAGTCGTTAAAATCAATTCCAATGTAGAAGATGCCCGCCGACAAGCAGGCGAAGAAATCCAAAAGGCCCGGATCGCTTCGTCAGAAGAAGTTCAAAAAGCTCGGGAAGCAGCCTCCAAAGAGATTACAGCCGTCAAACAAAAACTTGAGCAAGCCAAACTCCAATATGGCGACGAAATCTCAAGTGCCCGTGGCAATGCAGACGAGGAACTCAAACGGATTCGCGAAGAAAATGCCAAAATAGTAGCCGATGCCAGAGACGCTGCCAAACAAGAGGCCTCCAAAACCACCACCGATGTAGTCGAAAGCAAAAGGACGGCCGCCGATCAAATACTAAAGGCCCGCGAGGAAGCCGCCAACGAAATCCTCAAGACCCGTGAGAACACCGTACTGGAAAAGCAAAAATTGGCCACTGATCTTGCTGAAGGCCGCCGCAAAGCCGCCGAAGAAAAATCCCTTTTGCAGCAGAACTCTGCCAATGAAATGGCCGATATCAAGGAGAATGTTGCGAAGCAAAGGGAGCAATCCGCTACAGATGTGGCCGATGCCCGCAAACGCGCCAGCGAAGAAATCGGCCGCATCCGGGAAGAAGTAGCAAAACAGCAACAAGTTGCCAACGATGAAAAGGCCTCCATTGCCAAACAAGTGGTGGAGAGCAAGCAAAAAGCAGCCCAGACGGTTAAACAGGTGAATGACGAATCTACCAAGGCCATTGCCGATGCGCAAGCCCGTTCAAAAAGCCAGCGCGACAGCATTGCCATGGAAGTGGCCAATTCCAAGAAAAAAGCGGAAGAAGAGATCGCAAAGATTCAGGCCGAATTGGCAAAATCTATTACTGCTGCTAAAGATCAACAAGCCAAAGTGCTTCAAGAAAGTGCCGCAGAGGTCCAACGCGCCCGTGAACGCGCCGCTGCCGAAGTCGCCAAAGCCCAAGAGGAAGCCCGCTCCAGGGTTCAGGAGGCCAACAGCAAAGCGGGCGAAGCCCAAAAGCAGTACGCCACAGAAGTAGCAGGGTCCAAACAAACGGCGGAAGAGAAAATAAAACAGATACAAGCCGAAGCCGCTGCGGCCGTAGCAGAGGCTAAGAAAAAGCAACAGGAAACCGTCAACGCTTCTGCGGGCGATGTGGTCTCTTCGCGCGAAAAAGCAGCGGCAGAAATCGCTGCGGCCAAAGAAAAGGCCGCCAATGAAGTAGCGGCTACCCGAGAGGCTGCCGTTCGTGCCCAGCAAGAATCAGCCAACGCCGTGGCCGAAGCCAAGAAACAAAGCGCACAAGCAGTTTTGGCCGTAAAAACCGCCGAAGCCGACAGTGTCCGCCTTGCGCGCGAGAACAGCGCCTCTGTACGTCAGAAACTTGCCGACGATGTAGCAGGGGCTCGAGAAAAAGCAGCCAATGAAATATCCGCCGCCAACCAAAAAGGTGCTGAAGATGTGAAGGCTGCCCGCGAAGCAGCGGCCCGCGAAAAACAACTCAGCGCAGAAGCCGTTGGCAAGGCCAAAGATGAAGCTGCCAGTGCGGTTGCGGCGGCAAGGGAAAGCAGCGCAAAAGAAGTCGCTGCAGCCAAACAACAAGCCATCGAAGCCGTGACGCTTGCCAAGCGCGAAGCCGACGACAAAAAGGCCGGTTTTGCCAAAGAGGTAGCCGACGCCCAACAGCGCTCGCAAAAAGAAGTAGCCGATGCCCGCGAACGCGCTGCTGCAGAGGTTGTCAACGCCCGCAAAGACTCGGAGGCCAAGCGGGCTCAATACGCCGCAGAAACAGCCGAAGCACGCAAAAAAACGAGCGAAGAAATAGGCCTTGCACAAAAAGAAGCCGCCGAAGGTGTTCAAAAAGCCCGACAGGATGCCGCCGCCAATATTGCCGCCGCGCGTGAAAACGAATCCAAAACCGTGGGTGAATTGAAGGCCCAAGCGGCCAAAGAGATCGCCCAGGTTAAGGACGAAAAAGGGCAGATCATTGCAGAGGAAAACCGCAAGGCCGAAGCTGCAAGACAGCAACAAGCCGCTGAGAGCCAAAAACTTACGCAGTTGCAAGCAGATATAAAGAAAGCGCAGGATGACCTTGCTAAGTTGAAGGAGGAGGCTGAGAAGTTGAAGAAGAAGGATTAGAAACCTTGGGGCTGCGATTTTGAGAACCCATCCTACGGCTTGAAGTCGGAGGATGGGTTTGTTTTTTGATGTCTGTAAACCAACCAACAAGAGGGTGTCGTAAATCACTTACGACACCCTCTTCAAAGGAATATTTATTTATTCTATCTCTCAAGCACCAATTTTTGCTTTGGGGGTCCTGCGGGGTTTGAGGGATCAATAAAGTGCAATACTAAGAGAGAATCGCTGATGGAGACAATATTGTATTCATCCTGGGTGAACCCTTGCGAAAGCACGACTGATAGCACTTGGTTGTTGTTGCTCAACACCCAATAACCAGAAATCGTGATTGGCCCAATATCTGGGGCACACAATACACCTATATCGTTGATTGTCATAGTGCTATCGGTATGAAATACCCAAGTGTTGTCATATTCACACGACAGTGATACGTCAACAAATACTCCATCACCATCGGAGTCAGAAAGAGATTGGGCTTGTATCCAAGCACCATTTGTAAGGTCTTGCGCAACATTGGATAATTGGCCTTCCTTTTTGCAAAATGAGGAAAGTAATGCAATGATTGATAAGAGAACTGGAATATTTTTCATTGTCAAAAGATTTAGAAGTTAAAAATCAGCGAATGATGGAAAGGTTGGCTTGGATAGGTGTAAGGTCAGAAGCCGAAGCCATCACCTGATAGACCCCGTTGGGCAAAGTTGACACGTTGAAATACTGCCCGTTGGCATAAAGGTAAGTGTCCATTAAAGTAGTTGATCCCCCACTGGCAGGATACACGCGGATGCGCACTCCATTCGGATCTGTGGAAATAAAATCCTGTGTTTGATCTTGGACTATGCGTAGCGAGATTTGATCAATTGTAGGGTTTGGTGTAATGATGATCTGGCGTTGCTGGCCGCCTCCAGAAATATTGCATGTCTCGTAAGGTACGATAAGGGACTTATTGATATCGCCACAATCAGTATGGATATTCAGGTTAATGGTCACAAATCCGCTTATCCCATGTCCTTCAGCGATGATGTCCATGAAACCAAGGGTTTTATCATTTCCTGTAGCGACCAAGCCTGTGTTACTATCGGTAGCGACCCAGTTCAACGTGACACCGTCTGTCAATGAAGGCCCCCAGGCAATTGCCTGAAAAATCCAATGGCACTCGTCTATGTCTGGGTAAATGTCATAACGGGGCGTTTCGGTGACAATCGGCTTGCGATAAGTAAAGGCACAGACATCTTCTACTGGAACAAACGCCAAAGGTACGGGTGGATCAACCAGTTCCCCATTGTGATACTGCGAAACGGTCCTAGCTTCCTCAAAATCAGCCTCTATCCAAGAAGGGGCTTTACCCGAAACCACTTGTACGGTAGTTGGATTACTATTTGGTGTAGGCACGTTGATGTTATTACTGGCAGACCAAGTGAGGTTTTGAGTGGTTGATGTGATGTAGGTGCTTGACAACTGATAAGTTCCAAAACCTCCAGGGCACAAAGTTGTTGGTCCGTCAATTTTATCTTCTCCATACAAATGGCCACTCGCAATATTTTTAGGCCGATTTGGGTTATAGTACCCTATTTGTTCTTCAGGAAAGGAGAGCAAATAGATATTGTACAAAGCCATGTAATCCAAACCGTTAAACTGCATAGCCTGATAAATTTTTTCCCAGTCAAGATCGCCACCGAGCCCTTCCCAGCGCATACCAGTCCATTCAGGCGTATTTGGGCATTCAAATTCAGGCCAGATTGTAGGCCTATCAGGAGGAGGAATGTTTAGGCCATTTTCACGAGTTTCATCATACTGATCAGGTTTTTGACAAGGCCCTCCACAAGGAGCGGAGCAAAGCATGGCTTCAAACCAATCTTTATCTACCGGGACATTGTCTCCGCCGGGAAAAAGCAGGTTGTTGATCAGCCCGTATATTTCTACATTTAAATCATCCAGTGCCGAAATCACCCTTTTTCGAGGAGGGAAGATGGGAATAAATGGCACAAATGGTATTAGATTGGGAAAATAAAAATTAGGAATGTCCATTATGTCTGCTCCAAATGCTATTCCTTCCAGATAAAATTTACCTTCTCTGTTTGGATTAACTAATGGT
>JANMME010000900.1:0-6617 GCA_031373015.1 Saprospiraceae bacterium | reverse complement strand
GAAGCGGTTTACAATTGGTGGAAGCGGTTTCGGGGTTAACAAAATTACATTTTTTATTTGAAAAACAATCAGTTGGGTAGAAATTTTTCCGCCGGTATGTCTTAGCGTGGTAGTATGCCCTTTAGGCCGTCGGGAAACGCGCTGTTTACGGCGCGATATTATACCGGAAACAAGGGCGTAAACGCCCTTGATCCCGACGGCCTAAAGGCCATACCACCGCTTGCGAGAGCGCTAAATTTGACAACTTTTAAAAAGTTGTCAAATTTGATCCTAGCGGGTATTTGCCTATTTTGCTCCCTGCTTTGCAAGCAATCTTTTTACCCTTTGCTTCCGCTGTTCGCGCTGTTTTTGTTTTTGGAAAAAGAAAACCGTTGGCGAAAAACGGCTTGGTTTTTTGGAGCGTTTCTGCTCTGCACAGCATTGTTTTTCAATTATTTACATCAAAAAAACATCCTTTCTGCATTCCTGCAAATGACGAGCGGTGCGGCTTCCAGCGGACAAGCCTTGCAACACGGCTTGCTCGACTATTTCCGCATCACGCCTGAACTCGCCCTGCCAAGCATCCTGTTGCTGTTTCCGGTAGCATGGTGGTTTCGGAAAGGGAAATACCCAAAGATCGCCCTGGCAGCATGGTCGCTCTGGCTTTTTTCGTTGGTGGCGAGTTATGCGGCCATCACTTGGCTTCGGCAGGAACACACCGTTCCGTTTGCGCAGTCGCGGGCGATGTTTTGGGTAGCGGTTATTTGGACAGGATTTACAGGATGGACAGGATTAAGAGGGGTTTTACCTCGTAAAGAGGGAAGGGTGAACCCTGTCCATCCTGTAAATCCTGTCAAAAAACCACCCGTCCCACCGCTTGAAGCAGTAGGACGGGTAGGACCGGCCTTCCTCCTACTCGGCATCTCCTGGTGCGCCTCAGTGAGTTGGGGTTACAATTTGCCCATACTTTTTGCCACACCCTGGGTCTGGGCAGGGATGGAGATCACGTGTGTATTATCTTCTGCCGTGAAACCTATAAGGTTTTTAAAACCTTATAGGTTTTTATTGCTCCTGGCCCTCCTTCTCTCCTTCCGCGTCGGCCATGAATTCGTGTACCGTGACGGCCGTCGCAACGAAATGCAGGAGTCAATGGGCGCTATTTTCCCACCGCTTTCAGGCATTTATTCCGATGCTGGAACGGCGGAACTATACCGCGATTTGAAGCAATTGGCGGAACATTACGGCCCGAATTTCAAAACGCTCCCTGCTTTTCCACAGGCCAATTTTTTGGCCAAAACACACCCGCCGCTGCCACTCGATTGGGTGGTAAACCGCGAAACAAATGGCGACAATACCATGATTATCAAAAACTTAAATGAAAAACAACCGGTCATTTTTGTTCAGAAATCCTTTCAGGACAAAATTGATCAGGACCCTGAATTAGAAGTTACCCGGCAGATTATGCAAAGAGGAAAAATAATTGAGGAAACGGATCATTTTTGGGTGATTGGAAACTACACCCTCCTCCGCTAGGGCTTCTGCCTACGTTATTACTTCGGCAGATGAATCGGGGTCAACAGTCAATGGTCAACAGTCAACAGTCAATGGTCAACAGTCAACAGTCAACAGTCAACAGTCAACAGTCAATGGTCAACAGTCAACAGTCAACAGTCAATGGTCAACAGTTGCATCTCTGCGACTTTGACGGCACGCTCACGCAGGGCGATTCCTTTGTACGATTTTTGTTGTTTGCAGTCCCTGGACACCGCTTGGTTTCGGGCGGGATTGTATTGGTTTTCAAGTTTCTCGGATTGTTTTTTTCAGGAAAATGGTCGAACGGAGCAGGTAAGGCTGCTGTACTGGCTCAATTTTTCAAAGGGAAAACAGAAACGGAAATGGATGCCGTAGGCGCCCTTTTTTGCCAGCGAAAAATGCCTGCGCTGTTGCGCACCGATTTGTTGAGTGCTTTAAGGCTGGCGCTTCAAAAGGGCGAAACCGTGGTTATTGTGTCCGCATCCCCCCACCTGTGGTTGCGGCCATTCTGCGCCGGAGAAGGCTTTGGACTGCTCTGTACGGAACTCGAATTCGTAGCAGGGCAGTTCACCGGCAAATTTGCCACGCCCAATTGCAACCGCGACGAAAAAGCCCGTCGCATTCTGGCAGCCTACCATCTCGAACCCTTTGATAAAATTATCGCCTATGGCAATTCAGGAGGCGACGCTGCCATGTTCGCTTTGGCGCACGAAGTGATCAGATTTTGATAAAGATCTTGCGCACAAACAACCACCGGCAAACCAGCCAGCAAACCAGCATATAGGCTATTGCGAACAAGCATGAACCCAAAGGTGTCGGCGCAAGTGACTGAAAAACAGTGTGGTAGATCCAATCCTTTGCATTGGTCGCCGCATCTCCCTCACCCCAGCTGATGGCGTTCAAAATCATGACCAAGGCTTCTGAAAGGAAATAAGCAAATAGCGAATTAGCCCCGAAAGTCAGAAAAAAGCCCGCACCCTTGCGCCAGCCTCGAATGTCAATGACCCAAATACTGAGCGCAAAAAATATGATGGAAAGTCCGCCGGCATAAAGGACATAAGAACTCGTCCAAAGTTTTTTATTGATGGGAAAAAACATATCCCAGGCCAGTCCGGCAAAGCCGCAAACCACCCCAAACAAAAGCAAATCCCGCACCAGCAAGTCTTTTTGGCGGGACTGAGACGCCATTAACTCGCCACTCAACCAGCCTAATATTACGGTCACAACGGCAGGTAAAGTGCTCAAAAAACCTTCCGGGTCAAAGGAGATGCGCAGGCCCGGAGCTACGAGTTCGTGGTACAAATGTGCTTCTCCAAAAAGCCAGCGATCCAATAGAAGCACGGCACTGCCAGCCGCCTGGTAAGGGTCGTTGCCCGGCTCGACAAACCAATTCAAAAGCCCCCAATAAAGCAACAAAAAGATCGCTGAAAGCGCCAGCAAAATGCGTCGGTCGCAGGTAAGGACTAGGACTGAAGCGATACCGTAGCCAAGTGCCAGCCGCTGGGGCACCCCCATGATCCGCCAGGTATCCCAGTTGTCCCAGAGGAAGGGGAAATTGTTGAGTATCAGGCCAATGAGAAAAAGCAAAGCCGTGCGACGGAGTATCTTCCAGCCTGCTTGTGCCGACCATTTTCGATCAAATTTCCCAAAAGAAAACCACATGGACACCCCGATGATAAACATAAAGGAGGGGAATACCAGATCGGTGAACGTGCAGCCGTGCCAAACGGCGTGCCGCAGCTGCGGGTAAACAAATTCGCCCGAACCGGGTGTGTTCACGATGATCATAAAAGCGATCGTGAGGCCGCGAAAAAAATCAATGGAAAGGTAACGTTGGTTCATAAGCAACGGATTGAGCGGTGAACGTTGCGTAGTTTTGCGGCGACAAGGTAAAGTCGAATGAGTCGATTATTGTAGATTATGACGATTGATTCGATTGACAACCAACATCTTTCAAGAAAACTCCCTTCATAACCACTTTGCGTTTACCATAGCTTATCGGTCAAAAAACACATCAATAAAGAAAATGACATACGAAAACGTACAAATCTCGCTCGAAAACGGCATCGCCACGCTTACCATTAGCCGTGAAAAGGCACTGAATGCCTTAAACACCCAGACCATGCTCGAACTCCGTCAGTTCTTTGGCGAAGAAGGGCCCAAAATCGAAGGCCTGAAAGGCGTGGTCATCACCGGAGCGGGCGAAAAAGCATTTGTGGCAGGTGCCGATATCACTGAATTTAGTGGTCTGAGCGCCGCAGAAGGACAGGCATTTGCCCAGCGCGGACAGGATATATTTTTCCTCATCGAACGATTCCACCGGCCAGTGGTGGCCGCCGTGAATGGCTTTGCGCTCGGCGGCGGATGCGAATTGGCCATGGCCTGTCACTTGCGCGTAGCGGGCGAAAAGGCCAAATTTGGTCAACCAGAAGTGAACCTTGGCCTCATCCCTGGCTACGGCGGCACTCAAAGGCTCATCCAATACATCGGAAAGACCAAGGCTGCCGAACTCTTGATGACGGCTGACATGATCGGAGCAGAGGAAGCCCTTCGGCTTGGCTTGGTCAATTATGTGATGCCTGCTGGCGAGGAAGTGTTGAAAGCCAAGGAGTTGATTGAAAAAATCGCCACAAAAGCGCCCTTTGCTATTTCAAAAATTATCAAAACGGTGAACGCTTATTTTGAAGCCGAAGTGGACGGTTTTGAACGCGAGGTAAGTGCATTTGGCGAATGCTGCGGCACGGCCGATTTTGTTGAAGGCGCAGCAGCGTTTGTGGAAAAGCGAAAAGCGAATTTTGTAGGAAAGTAAACGAATCTTGACCTATGAGGTTTCTTAAACCTTACGGTAGGTAAACATCTTTTATTTACCGACTAAACGTGTTTTTTGACAGGATGGACAGGATAAACAGGATGGTGTCGGCTTCGCCGACATGCTCCTTGAAATACTTTTTGCTGATAATCTGCTACAAATATCCTATCAGCGCTGTCGGCGAAGCCGACACCATCCTGTTTATCCTGTCCATCTTGTCAAAAAAACAGGTTTAGCACCTGTTCGGGAGCCTTTAATCAATTTGTGTACATGCCATAGGTTTTAAAAACCAAGTAGGTCTCCAGGGCAAACATTTTTTGTCAAATGCCTTTCATTTGAAAAACTTGGCATACTTTTGTCCCAATAATTCCCCAATATCTTAATACCCCAGTTTTCAGAACTTTACCCCGCCTTCGCTTTTACTCGCCTTAGCCTTTGGCGGCGGCGAGAGGCTACGGCGGCTAAACTCGCTTAGGATTTCCTTTTTCAATACTTTCTTTTCATTTTAATCCGTCCAAGTTTAAAGTATGGCAGAACCGGCAGATTCGCTGAGAAGCGAGCCGCCGGTTTTTGTTTTTAGACAGAACTCCAAACGAACAGTGAGATAGTCCTTACTTTTGTAAAAATTTTCCGGCCATGCAACATCTTCACTGGCAAGATTACATTACTTCTGACCCTGAAATACTATTCGGGAAGCCGATAATCAAAGGGACTAGGATACCCGTTCACCTAATTCTGGAAAAACTGGGCAAAGGGGAGACTATAGCCCAACTGCTTTCTGCATACCCACGCTTAACGGAAGAATCCCTTTATGCTTGCCTGATTTTTGCCGCTAATACCGTTGAAAGTGAGGCTGTTATTGCGGTAGCCGCCTGAACTCCGTCCCATGAAAATTGTTGCCGATGAAAGCCTTGATTTCAATATCGTTCAAGCCCTGCGAGACGTAGGATTTGATGTTTGGGCGGTTATTGAGCAAGACCCCAGTATAAAAGACCCTCAGGTATTACGCACAGCATTCGAGCAGAAAGCATTATTGCTGACCGAGGACAAGGATTTTGGCGAACTTGTTGTGCGGCTTCGATTACCACATCATGGAATTTTGCTCATTCGACTTGGTGGATTTGAACCTGCGTTCAAAATCCCGCTGGTCTTGAATGCGCTGCAAAACCACTACTCAGAAATTTCCTCAAACTTCGCGGTTTTGAATGAGCGAAGACTACGGATTCGGTATTTGAACCGATAGGGCTTTCAATGTTTTGCCCAAATTAGATTGTACGCTATGACTTTTGAAGATTTTAACTTGAATGCCCCCTTGCTGAATGCGCTCAGCGACCTTGGGTTTACCGAGCCGACACTCATTCAGCAAAAAGCCTTTTCGGTCGTGATGTCGGGCCGCGACGTGGTGGGAATTGCCCAAACGGGCACCGGGAAAACCTTTGCCTACCTGCTGCCCATCCTGCGGCAAATGACCTTTTCCAAGCAAAAAGAGCCGCGTGTTTTGGTCGTAGTGCCCACCCGCGAGTTGGTGGTACAATTAGTGGCCGACGTTAGAAAACTGACGACATACATGAACACACGGGTAGAAGGCGTGTACGGCGGCACCAATATCAATACGCAAAAACTCTTGGTAATGAACGGGTTAGATGTGCTCATTGCTACCCCGGGGCGTTTGGTGGATTTGGCAATGAGCGGATATTTGAACCTGAAATACGTCAAGCAATTCGTGATTGACGAGATGGACGAGATGCTCAGTCTCGGCTTTCGCGCTCAGCTGACCAGTATCCTTGACCTCTTGCCACGAAAACGGCAAACCCTGCTTTTTTCCGCCACCATGTCGGAAGAAGTGGACGACCTCATCCAGACTTTTTTTCAGGGCCCCATCATTGTCGAGGCGGTGCGGGCGGGCACCCCACTGGAGCGTATTGGTCAGCGTGTTTACCATGTGCCCAATTTTTACACCAAACTCAACCTGCTCGAGCACCTGCTCGCTACCGACGATTCGATGCAGAAAGTGCTGATTTTCGGCCCATCCAAACGAATGGCAGATGTGATCCACAAGCAATTGGATGTGCGTTTCCCGGGGCAATTTGAGATCGTACACGCCAATAAATCGCAGAATTTCCGATTGAACGCCGTTGCGGCCTTTGAGAAAGGATTGTGCCGAGGACTCATTTGCACCGACCTCTTGGCGCGCGGCCTGGATGTCTCGGAAGTAACACACGTCATCAATGTGGACACGCCCACCGATGCAGAAACCTATATCCACCGCATTGGCCGCACAGGCCGCGCCGACCGG
>JANMME010000866.1:0-2695 GCA_031373015.1 Saprospiraceae bacterium | reverse complement strand
AGTTTGATCGCATGTAAAATCCACATCCTGCTCCAAAAGCAAGCGTCCGCTTATATCAAACCATTGTAAATGAGCGGATTGAACAGGGTCAATGGATACAATTCTCAACAAACCTGTAGACGGGTTTGGCCCAAGCGAAATGTTGAGTTTCGAATCCCCTTTTGCAGGATTATAGGAATCCAAATCAGACAGTGGGCGTTTCCAGACCCCATGGCCCCAAGTGGAGACATACAGGTTATTGGAGTCTTTTTCAATGTCTTGAACATGAACGCTCGGTATCCCTTGGTTAAACGGCAACCAATGCTTTCCACTGTCCTGCGAGATATAAACCCCGTGGCTATAGGTAGCCAACAAACTAATATCTTGAAATTCAATGATTTTGGGCAATATGGAAGCATTTGTCTCCACTACACCAACCGGCACATCGGATTCGATCCAGGAAGCACCCAAATCAAAAGAGACGTAATCGAAGTATTCTCTTTCGTTTCTTTCAATTCGTCCCATAGTTAAAAGGATCATTTTGTCAGACGTAGCCATACAGGCAATAAATATTATTGCAGAATCTGTCTCAGTGGGTACTTCGGGGAGCGAAATTCCCTCCCATGAATCTCCCAGATCATCGGATTTATAGAGGCATTGGCCATACCTTAATGCAGCAAATAAAGAACCCTTGCTTTTCCCAAGGCAGATACCTTCTGAATAACTGGCTTCACAGACCGTAGTGGGGTATTCCAAATTGATCCAGGTTTGGCCATAATCATCGGTTCTGCTTAGGAAATAATAGGAGCTTCCAAATTGGCTGTAAAGAAAAAGGCTCTGATCCACCTGGAGTAGTTTCGTGCCCGTTGGGACCTCCGGCCATAAACTCAGGTCCGTACATGCTTTCCATGAAAGCCCTTTATTGTCCGAACGGTAAGTAGAGTATCCGTCCAGACAAGCAAACAGCCGTCCATCAAATGCCTGAATATCATTGCTGACAATGCCAAATTCATATTTTTCCGAAGGAGGCGTAGCTAAACCCCAAGACCCATGAACGATATCATAAAAGGGAAGTGTTTCTTTGATGGTTTGTGGATAAGGATTGGTCACATACAACTGATTTTCCAGAATGGTCATTTGATCTGAGACGGTGGCATAACCCAGCCGTTCCAATGTCTTCGTAAAATGTTTGCCCAGGTCTTGGGAATACACCACGCCACTACCGTACTCATAGGCGATAACATTGGAACCTTTTATCAAAAAAGAGCTTAACCTGATGGAATCCACTGATTGAATCGCCCAGTTTATCCCATTATCCTGGGAGGAAATCAGGTTACCGTATGCATTCAAGGCCAACAAATTATTGCCGGATTGCTGAAAATCAAGGATTGATTTTTGAAAGGGCAGTTCCTCCCAAGAAGCACCCGCGTCGAGGGAACGCCAGAGCCGGGAGTAAAGGCTGCCATAACTGTTGAGCAATATAGTGTCGCCTGTGATAATATAGCCGCTTATATTCAGGGAATCTGGGGTAATCGCCACCAGTTCCCAATCCGCCCCTTGTTTTGTTCCTCTGAGCAACTTGTTTTCAGAAAAGCCCCACAGGTTGTTTCCATAAAGCCGCAAAGCCTGGATGGAAGAACCCGATAATGTATCCATGTAATTTCGGCGCCAGCTATTTCCACCGTCAAATGATTCCCAATTGGTGTCTATAGCTTGATTGTCTTGAATCCTACTCGTGGAAGTTAGGATGTAACCATTATCGCCGGAAAAAACGGCGCTCACATATTCAGCAAACCCAGGGGTTGGAATTTTATTCCAATGCTCCCCTTGGTCGTTACTCTTGTAGTAATAAAAGCATTTACAGGCATCGTCACGCATCACAGCTACCAATTGACTCTTGTCTTGGTTCTTGGCAATTGAGTGATAATTATAGTGTCTTGGAAGATCTGGGACTATTTCCCAATGCAGGCCTTGATCTTCGGATCGGAACGCCCCATCGTTGGTTCCAGCAAGTACATAACGCCCCCCATCTACCAAGAAAACATTGTTGGTGGTAGCAGGGCCATTCAAAGGAACCCATTGGGCGTGCCCCCAAAAGGGGAATACGAGGAAAATCGAAAAAAGTAGTTTGTGTTTCATAAAATAGAAGTTTGAGAAAGATTATAGTCAAGTCAAATATGAGCAAAGATAGTGGAACTCTTTTACCTAAAAATGCGCTTTTGAATTGCCATTAAAGCAAATAGTCTCTGCCCAAAGCCCTACTTTTGCACCTCTTTTTTCAACTATGAACATCGTCTCCACCCTTCAAAACGCCGTAGCCCAAGCCGTTGAACAACTCTATGGCGAAGCCACCGAACCCGGCAAAGTACTGGTCAACCCTACCCCACCCGATTTCACAGGTGATTACTCGGTAGTGATCTTTCCCTTTGTCAAAATTGCAAAAAAATCGCCCGATGCCGCAGCAGCGGAGATTGGGGAATATTTGATCAAAAACCTCCAGGATATTAAAGGATATAACGTTGTCAAGGGCTTCCTGAATCTAGAGATCAGCGATATCTACTGGCAACATTTCCTGCAATTGGTGGTGAAAGATTCAGATTTTGGCCGAATGCCAAGCAATGGAAAAAAAGTGATGGTGGAGTTTTCTTCCCCCAACACCAACAAGCCTTTGCACCTGGGCCATATCCGCAATATTTTACTGGGCTGGTCCTGCTCC
>JANMME010000861.1:0-2249 GCA_031373015.1 Saprospiraceae bacterium | reverse complement strand
GCAGGAAATGAACAAGGCCAGGCCGGTGAACACCCCGGTCAATTGCCCGACTCTGGATTCAGCCTTGTATAAGTCGTCATACAATTCATCCAAAAAGTGGTATTTAAACACCTTTTCTGGGTAGATCTTTTGAAAATACGCCTGGGTGGAGGCGATGGCCTGCTGCGCATTTGCACCCGTTGTTTTTACATGGATCACGTAGTAGCCCGGCAATTGAGAGAAAATTACAGGCTCAATGGCCGAATGTAAGGACTTGAAATGGAAGTCTTTACACACGCCTACGATCGTGCCGCGTACGCCGCCGTGATCCATCCATTTGCCAAGGGCAGCGCCTTGAAAACCCAGCATTTTTACCGCCGATTCGTTGACAATAAAGGACAAAGAGTCTGTGTCGCCGGGCCTGAACCATCGTCCCTCGGCCAATTGCAGGTTGAAAAACTGTGGAAAATCTGAGTCCACATTGATCTGCCAGATATCAGACGCCTGCTCTGGTGTTTTGCCCTCCCAGTTGTCGCCGCTGCATTGGCTGCCGAGGTCAACGAAAGGATTGTCGCTGCCCGTTACGCCCAGTATCCCGGGCTGATTGAGCAGTTCGCGTTTCAATTGCATCGCCTTGTTGTCTGATGCAAAAAACATGAACGTATGCTCCCGATCATAGCCCAGATTTTTTTCCCGAACAAATGCCAACTGCTTGAAAATCAGCAAGGAGCAAATGCCCAATCCAATAGAAAAGACAAACTGACTGGTGACCAGTGCTTTGCGCAACCAGCTGCGTCCAGAACCGGGCGCCTCCCCTTTCAAGGCCGTGACCGGCTGGAAACGCCCCATTTGAATGGCCGGTTGCAATCCACTAGCGATCCAGGCTATCAAAGCGGTCAGGCCAAAAACAGCCAAGGTTTGTGCACTGAATATTTGCGCCAGCGTAAAGTCTTTCCCACCTATTTTTTCAAAAAAAGGCAGGGCCACCCAAGTTAAAACGGTTGCTAAAAAAGTAGCGGCAAGTACCGTCAAACCCGACTCCATCATAGATTGGGCGAACAAGTGGGACTTGGAGGCTCCAATGGCCTGGCGAATGCCCACGTTGCGCGCCCGAGCTACCGTGCGTGCAATCGTGAGGTTTACATAGTTGATGCACGCGATGAGCAGTACCATCAGCCCAATTAGAGCGACGGTGCGAACCGTGAGCAGGCTTCCATAACTTCCCCAGCGTATGAAACCAGAATAGAGGTGGATGTCTCGGATCTTCTGCAAGGCGTAATAAAAGGCATCATCGCCGCTGCGGAAGCGCCCGGCTGTTTCAGAGAGTCGGGAAGCAACTTCGCTGGTATTTGCATCCGGACGAAGTAAAACCCAGGTGGGGTAGTTGATCTGCCCCCAGTTGAAAGCGGTTTTGGGATTCCAGGCGAATTTTTGAACATTGGTTTCCCAAGGCAGCAGCGCATCAAATTGGATGGTCGAGTTGGTTGGGAGGTCGCGGAGTATGCCCGCTATTTGGAAGCTTCCTTTTTTTGAATGGTTCACCTGAGTGCCCAATTCAGGTATTTTTCCAAAGATCTTGATGGCCGCTGATTCAGTCATTACCACGTTATTGGGGCTGGAGAGCGCGGTTTGGGCATTTCCAAGGAGGAACGGGAAGTCAAACATTTGGAAAAAGCCATTCTCCGCCACGAACACTTTTTCAAGCGCAACCCGATTAGCGCCAACGACGAATGTTTGCTCGCCAAGGTTCCAGGTTCGCAGCATCAGGTCAATGCCAGGCACCGTATTTCGAGCCTCATCCGTGAGCGGGGCCGAACAGGAGGAGGTGTATTCGCGTTCCTCGCCGAATTTCCAGTTGGTCAGGACGCGATAAATGCGATCTCCTTTGGAATGGGCGTGGTCGAAAGTCAGTTCGTCATTGGCCCAAAGGAACATGAACACTGCGGCTGACATGCCCACCGCCAACCCGGCCACGTTCAGCAAGGTAAAAAACCGGTCACGCCAAAGCAGGCGGAAGGAGATCTTGAATAGGTTTTGAATCATGGCTGGGAAGTTGAAATGGAATTTGGTGGGCAGATCTTATCTACTCCAAATCATGCGCCATGTTTATAAATCATTGACATTCAATCTATTGAAGTGTTTTTTGTTTCAATAAAAATGTCCGAACCTGAACGGGAGTGTTCGGATTCGGACACCTGAAATCGGACTGATTCGCTTTCCCTAAACCCTGCGCAAACCCGTTGACGGCAGAAACAAATCAATGCCATCAA
>JANMME010000829.1:0-3184 GCA_031373015.1 Saprospiraceae bacterium | reverse complement strand
ATCAGCTGAACAGGAGGACACACTTGGGTTTGTAAGTAGTGGAATAGAAATGGCATTTATTCCCTCTATTTATGGCGAATCTCCAGAAACACCCCCATATCCTAATAATCACCACTCGAAAAATCACATTTTTTCGTCTTTAGTTCTTGCACTTTTTAGTGGAATCTTGGTCTTTAGTTTTATAGCATCATTTGAATATTATCGATACCATCACAACGTAATACTTGATAAAAATAGCGAAATTGCAAAATCAGAGGATACTTCAATTCCCACGCCGGACAAAGTGGGTGTTAAAGAGTACGAAGTTCAGACTCGGCCTTACTTAGTTTTTTTGAAGAAAACTAATTATATTGCTTTCCGCGGCCTCCAGAAGATTTACCCTCAACTAGGAATTGAGGCTTTTCTTGACAAAGATGGCCGATATTGGGTCTGCATTTTCGCCATGTCAAGCAAAGAACTTGATGAATTGGTCGCGTTGTTGCGCTACAGAGAAGATGATCTGAATGAACATGGACTGAATTTGGTTTTTTACAAAACCTCCGATCTCTGTTCCGGCCAAATTATACGGGAAAAAGGATCAGACATCTGGTTCTGCCAAGAATAGTTGTTTCGAACTCTTCATTATTTCGCCCTACAGCCCCTTCCTCAACCGCGCCACCGGGATATTCAACTGTTCCCGATACTTCGCCACCGTGCGCCGCGCGATGTTGTAGCCCTTTTTCATCAGGATCGTTTTGAGCTTTTCGTCGGAAAGCGGGCGGCGCTTGTGCTCTTCGGCGATGACTTCCGAGAGGATTTTTTTCACTTCAAGGGTGGACACTTCCTCGCCGTCCTGGGTGCTGAGACTTTCAGAGAAAAAGTCCTTGAGGCGCTTGGTGCCAAATTCCGTCTGTACATATTTGGAGTTTGCCACGCGGCTCACGGTGGAGATGTCAAGGCTCGTCACGTCAGCGATGTCCTTGAGAATCATGGGCCTAATCTTCTTTTGGTCGCCCGTTAGGAAATACTCTTCCTGGTGTTTGAGGATCGCGCCCATGGTGAGCATCATGGTTTGCTGGCGCTGTTTGATGGCGTCAATGAACCACTTGGCCGAGTCTATTTTTTGCTTGATGAAAAGCACCGCTTCCTTTTCTTTCTTGTTGGCGCGACGTCCGTGCCGGCCATCGTGGAAGGCCTTGAGCATGTCGCGGTATTGGTCGTTGATGCGCAGGTCAGGGGCGTTGCGGGCGTTGAGCGTGAGTTCGAGTTCGCCGTCGCGGTTGCTCACAATGTAGTCGGGCACCACGTAGTTGTGGGCGCGATCGCCTTTGGAGGCGAAGCCGCTGGCGGGTTTGGGGTTGAGTTTGAGTATCTCGTTGATGGCGTCTCGGAGGTCTTCCTCTTCGATGCCGAGTTGGCGACAAAGTTTGGGGTAGTGCTTTTTGGTGAACTCGTCAAAATATTGGTCAATGATGCGCAAGGCGATCTGAACCACGATTTTGTCTTCGTGCTTAAGCGAGTCATCATCCTGCCGGAGCCGGTATTGCAACTGGAGGATCAGGCATTCCCGGAGATCGCGGGAGGCAATACCCGGAGGGTCGAAACGCTGTATCTTTTGAAGGATTTGCTTGATTTCCTTTTCGTGCGTGCTGATGTTTTGGCTGAAAAGGAGATCGTCCACCATGGCCGAAGGGTCGCGGCGCAGGTAGCCATCGTCGTCAATCGAGCCAATAATCTGTAATGCGATGGCGTGTTCGCGCTCGTCGTCGAGTTTGAGCATGCCCAGTTGTTGCTCCAGATATTCGTGGAAAGTGTTCTCGAAGGCTAGGGGAACCTGTTTGTCCTCTTGGTCGCCACCCCGGCTGTCGTCGCGGGTTTTGTAGGTGGAGGGGTCGTCTTCGATGAAGTCTATCAGGTAATCATCCAGATCCGGGCCATCATCGTCGCGGAGTGCAGTGGCTTCTTCCTCAGCGTATTCATCGGCGGTTTCGCGTTCGATTTCCTCAAATGCCTCATCGGCCACAGGACTGAGGTCGCCCCCCAAATCGTCGTCGGCCTGGCCGCTTTCGACTTTTTGTTCGCGCTCGTAATAACTCAGGTCAGCATCGGAAAGATCCATATCGCTCAGGCCCTCGGAGAGGTCGGCGGTTTCATCTCCTTCTTCGAGGGCAGGGTTGGCTTCAAGTTCTTCTTCAATACGCTGTTCAAGGGTAGCTGTTGGAATTTGCAGCAGTTTCATCAATTGAATCTGCTGGGGGGAGAGTTTTTGCTGTAGTTTTTGAGAGAGCGACTGCCTCGGTCCGTAAGAAGATGCCATTGAACGATTAGGATGTTTTCGGTTAAAAGGCTCGGGGGTTCGTAGCTGGATTAGAAGGGACTGAAAACGGCCTTAACAAATAAAAGGCCAACTTTGGATTTTAAGGCGTTACTAAGCGTAGCACAATTAGGCAAAAATCAAGTTTTTTTGCTTAAAAGACTGATATTCAATTTTTAAAGAAAAGTGTTTTTTTAAAAATCGTGGACAAAATTAGTTGAATATTTTTGGCAAGGATACAGCAATTTTCTCTTTTGAGGGAACGGTTTAACTTTCAGAAGGAACGGTTTTTGATTTTGGATTTTGGATTTTGGATTTACGATTTTCTTGATCCGAAGTAGGCATGATTCAAACCCTCTTCGGATCAAGAAAATCGTAAATCGTAATTCCAAAATCGTAAATTCAGAACAACGCTCCTTGTTCTGCGAACCTCACCGGGTTCTCGTGCCGAAGCAGCAGCATTTTGGTATCAAGTCCATAAAAATAACCTGTCAACTCGCCCGATTTGCCAATCACCCGGTGGCAGGGCACCACGATGGCGATGGGGTTGCTGCGGTTGGCCATGCCCACAGCTCGTACGGCGGACGGATTGCCCACGCGTTCTGCGATATCGGAATAGCTGACGGTGCTGCCAAAGGGGATTTTGACCAGTTCGGCCCACACTTGCCGGTGGAAATCGGGCGCGCCACCCCAGTCCAGTTTCAGGTCAAAAGTTTTTCTCGCACCCGCAAAATATTCGGCAATCTGCCGGGCGCACTCCGCCACTGGGTGGTGCTCGAACATTTCGGTAACCTCTTTGGCACTGGGGTCGGCGGAGGTCTCCCTATTCTCGCAGAGTTGGGCGGTGCGGACGCCAAGCTCGCTGCCTGTAATTTCCATGTGGCCAATGGG
>JANMME010000809.1:0-4050 GCA_031373015.1 Saprospiraceae bacterium | reverse complement strand
TCAAATCACTTGGCGCTAGTCGTTTGAAGTTGAAAATGGTCAACGGTCAACAGTCAATGGTCAACAGTCAATGGTCAACCCTCCCATTCCACCTTTTCAAAATCAGGTTTCAAGTTCAGCGTGTACAGCGAGCGGTCTCGCAGTTTGATTTCTTTAATGGGGATTTCGACGCCGTCTGCCGTGCATTTTTTGACGAAAGTTGGGAAACCGACGAGGTAAATCTTGACTTTTCCATAGCCCGGTGTGTACGCGCCTTCCTTCCGCTGACGCAATGAAAAAGTGCCGTTTTTGCCTTCGGTTTCAAAAATTTTCAAACTAAAAACCCCTTCCTTATAGTCATATCCTTCGCCCAAGTCTTCGTATAAATGACTGGTTTCGAGCCCGTTTTTGTAATAAACATACAAGGTCAATTCGTCAATCGGTTCCCCGGTATGCTGGTGCGTTGGGTACACGGGAAGCACCGCGCCCTCGCGTACAAAAAACGGGATCTGATCGGGCATTACGTTTACAAACAGCTCTCCGCTGCCGGGCTGCCCGGTCCAAAAATAGTACCAGTTGCCCTTTGGTAAATACACGCCTTGCCGCTGCACTTTGGGTTGCACGACTGGACTAACCAGCATGTGCTCACCAAACAGAAAATCGCGTTCCACGTCCCAGAGTTTCGGGTCTTGTGCATCGGCGAAGGCCAAATGCCGAAGCACTGGAGAACCGTCCAGCGTGTGCAGCCATATCGCTGAATACAAGCAAGGTAAAAGACAGTAGCGCAGTTCGATGGCTTTTTTCGCCAAATCCGTCCATTTCTCCCCGAAAGACCAAGGTTCCTGGTCTGAAATGTGCAAAGCGGGGTCAAGCAACTCGGCCTCTTCGGCTGGCATGGCATCCCCTGCGGCGTGTTTCCCGATGCTGTGTACACGCATCAGCGGATGAAAAACCCCAAGTTGCAGCCATCGAACAAATAACTCGCCTTCTGCATTTCCGGCAAAGCCTCCAATATCGGTGCCGCAAAACGAGAAGCCCGAAATGGCGAGCCGCTGGCACTGTATGTTGGCGATCTGCAGGTGCTCCCAGTCTGAGCAATTGTCGCCCGTCCAGATAGCCGAAAACCGTTGTCCCCCGCTGAACGAAGCGCGGCTAAGGAGGAATGGGCGCTTCTCTGGCTGTAGGGCACTTAAGCCTTCCGAGGAGGAGCGATTCATCTGCATGCCGTAGATGTTGTGCGCTTTTCGATGGCTACATGGCAGTCCGTCGTGATCGTGCATCACATTGTCTGGCAATGTTTTATGGTTTACATGGAACACGGCAGGCTCGTTCATGTCGTTCCAAAAACCTGCGACACCAATGTCGTTATACAGGCTTTCGTACAGTTCGCCCCACCAGGTTCGCACCGCAGGATTCGTAAAATCCGGGAAGGCACAAAAACCCGGCCACACTGGGGCTTTGGCCACCACGCCATCAGTCGTTCGGATAAAAACATCTTTTTCCAGACCATCCCGATAAACGCCATAGTTCGGGTCTTCTTTGATGCCGGGGTCAATCATTGTCACCGTTTGGAAGCCCATTTCCTTCAGATCCTGTACCAGTGCTTTTGGGTTTGGGAATGCTTTTGAGTCCCAGGTAAAACAGCGATAACCGTCCATGTAATCAATGTCGAGGTAAATGGCATCACAAGGGATTTGACGTTCCCGGAATTCGGCGGCGATTTCGCGCACATGGCTGTCGGGGTGGTAACTCCAGCGGCATTGATGGTAGCCCAAAGCCCAGCGCGGGGGCAGCGCGTGCGTCCCAGTCAAACGGGCATAACTGCGGGCCACATCGTCGAGACCGGGACCATGCAAGAAATAGTAATTCAGTTCGCCGCCATCTGCGGAAAAGCAGGTGCTGCCCAACCCTGCCACATCGAAATCAAAGCGGCTTCTGAAACTGTTGTCTAAGAATATCCCGTAGGCAACGCCTTGATTCAGTGCGTAATAGAACGGAACGGCGCGGTAGAGCGGATCAGTCTCCCTACCAAAAGCATAAGCATCGGAGCACCAATTTTCAAATTTTTTCCCTGCCAGGTTGGTGCCACAAGATTTATCGCCCAGCCCAAAGAACACCTCTTTTTTATGGCACTTTTTCTCCAGCCGGAGTTCGCACCAGCCATTCAAAATGGTTCGCTTGGCGGAAAAACCGCCTGCGTCTTCGCAAAGCACGCGGTCATCCTGGTCATAAAACTTGACCTTCAAATCAGCTTTTGCCACCACCACTTGCAAGGTCCCGGAGTCGAGCAGGTACTCGCCATCGCGTTCTTCGAGCCTAACAACCACCTTTTCCGCTTCAAAAGCGGGATCAAGAGCATAGGAGAAATCGGGTTGGAAATCTCCGTCAGGCGAATACCGCAAGCGGAAAATACCCGATGCAAGTACCGAAATGCGCAGCATAACACCGTTATGGCAAACGAACTCGTACGCCCCCTCGCGCCAGCGCACGTCGGCTACCTCGTTGGGTTGTGTCCATTGGAAAACATCGTCGTAGCGCAGGCTTACGCTGGCTTCGGCGAAGTCTATTTCGCTGGGCGGAATGGGAGCGGGCGGTAATGCGACGGGTTCTGGAACGGGTTCTGGCTTGGCTTTCATGCTGTATTGTTTCGGGGCTAAAAGTAGATACAAAACAACACAGGCCGCCACCGAAAAATCGGGGCGACCTGCTGCGGTTCAATTGCTTCATACGATATGAACCGAATGGATGTGTTGAGCTATCTGTACCGGCGGCTTTAGCCGCAGGAAATCTTGCGAAAAAAGTCCAAAATTCGTTCTATTCGTTCCTGCGGCTAAAGCCGCCGGTACAGCCACGACTCAAAAAAACAGGGTCCCATAAAGCGAAAAAACCGGCCCGTTCTGCTTGCGCGTGGAGCCAAGGGATTGGTCCACAAGACCTGCGTTTACGCCTGGGCTGTTTGTTTTTTCAAGCCCGGGGAACTTGTTCATGGGCATTTTGGCAGAAACGCCAACTTCGAATGACCTGCTAAGGCGCATTCCAGCACCAACCATCGCATCGGCACTCCAATTGTCCAACTCGCTGGAACTCAATTTGCTGGCACCGTCTTCGGCGGTTCGGTCGGCGAGTTTGAGGATATAGCCGCCTGAATAGTTTTGCCTGGCAGCCTTTGCCGTGAGCGTGCGGGTCAAGGACAGTCCAGCAACGATTTTTAAAGGTCGGGCGGCTTGCCAGAAGACCGTGAGCGGGACTTCCAAGCGCTGCAAACGGTTGACGGGGATGAATACATTGCCCGCCAGAGAGTCGCCGTAATTGTTGTTGCCAGTTGTATTTATTACTTCCTGCCCTGTTACAAGATCCAATATAATTACATCGCCATAAACATTGGACTGGTAATCAGTAGAAGGCACGGAAGCTACTGGGCGGTATTTTTCTTGTGGAGTGTGAATATTGTACATAACCCCGGTGCGCAAACCCCATTTCCGGGCAAATTTCCAGTCAACGGTTAGGCCAGTAGAGAAGCCATTGATCGAGTTGAACTGCTCCGTGGAAAGGGCTGAAGTTGCCCCGAATGCCCAGTGGTTGTGTGAAGTTTTTTTGATGGGTTTGGGACCGTTTGCGATTAAAGTGGAGGCTGGCGAAAAAGTTTTTTGGCTTAGTAAGTTAATGGGCTGCGCATTAGTCGAGAGCAGATCGAGTGGGAGTGGTTCGGGTGCAATCGGAGCTGAACTTCCCGAAAGTTCTAAACTTTCAGGAAGTTGGTGTTGCCAAAGAGCATCGGTTTTTTCAGCGGCGTTTTCAGCAGACTGGAGATTTGACAACTTTTCAAAAGTTGTCAAATCTGGATTGCGCTTCGCCTTTTTTTTGCCGGCTTTCAAAGCGGCATTGCGGTTGGTGTTGTTGGTGTTATCGGTAGCGGAATGCTCCGTGTTTTGTTCTGATTGGGGAGCTCGGGTGTATTCCGTCAAGGGCGCAAGGCTTGCCATCGGCTGAGCAGCCATGGGTTCATTTTTCTGTGCGGGGATTTCGGGCGACTTCAGCCATTGCCAACCCCCATAACCCAGTCTGGGCAAC
>JANMME010000873.1:0-2266 GCA_031373015.1 Saprospiraceae bacterium | reverse complement strand
CGCCTGCTCTTGAGCGTTTCCGATCGCGTATTTTTCAAAATCCTTGGAATATGGCGTACCGAGTTTGCGCAGTGCAGTGATTTTCGCAGGCAAATCGCTCAAGTCAAGTTTGTCCTCCAAGAGATGCGGATAAGCAGGCATGATGGAACCGGGCGACATGGTGGTTGGGTCCATCATGTGGTTGTAGTGCCAACTGTCTGGATACTTTCCGCCTTCGCGCCAGAGGTCTGGACCGGTCCGCTTGCTACCCCAAAGGAAAGGCCGGTCATAGATATACTCGCCAGACTTTGAATACTCTCCGTAGCGCTCTGTTTCATCACGGAAAGGTCGAATCATCTGTGAGTGGCAGCCTACGCAGCCTTCACGGATGTACAGGTCGCGACCCGTAAGTTCGAGCGGCGTATAAGGTTGTACCGTAGAAATTTTCGGCACTTGGCTTTCAACGAACACCATGGGGAGGATCTGAACGATACCTCCGATGGCCACGAGAATGGTGCTGAACAGCAGCATTTGCATCGGGCGGCTTTCGATCCAGCGGTGCCAGTATTCTTTACCCGCTTTACCCGCCGTAGCCTTGGCGAAGGCAGGCGCCTCCGTTGCTTCATCAGCCAAAAACTGTCCTTGCGCAGCAGTTTTGCACAAGTTGTACACGCCGATGATGGTACCGGTGAAAAACAATGTGCCCCCTACGACCCTTAGCCAGTACATCGGCATAATATGCTTCACCGTATCCAGAAAATTGCCCCAAGCGAGCGTTCCTTCGGGAGTAAATTGTTTCCACTCCAAAGCCTGTTCCCAGCCTGCGAAGTACAAAGGCACGGCGTAAAAAATGATACCGAGCGTCCCGATCCAGAAGTGAACGTTGGCCAACTGCTTGGAATACAACTCCGTGCGGTACATACGCGGCCATAGCCAGTAGAGCACTCCGAAGGTCAAAAAGCCATTCCAGCCCAAAGCACCCACGTGAACGTGTGCGATGGTCCAGTCGGTGAAGTGGCTTATGGCGTTCACCGATTTGATGGAAAGCATGGGGCCTTCGAAGGTTGCCATGCCGTAAGCGATCACCGCTACCACCATAAATTTGAGCACCGGGTCATTGGCCACACGGTCCCATGCGCCGCGCAGGGTCAGCAAGCCGTTGAGCATACCGCCCCAGGATGGGGCGATCAGCATGATGCTAAACACCGTGCCGAGCGATTGTACCCAATCAGGCAGGGTGGAGTACAGCAAGTGGTGCGGCCCTGCCCAGATGTAGATAAAAATCAACGCCCAGAAGTGGATAACGGATAGTTTGTAGGAAAACACAGGGCGGTTGGCAGCTTTCGGCAGGAAGTAATACATCATGCCGAGGTAAGGTGTGGTGAGGAAAAAAGCCACCGCGTTGTGTCCGTACCACCATTGAACCAAAGCTTCCTGGACTCCCGAAAACACCGGATAACTTTGCGTGAGCGTGACGGGTAGTTCCATACTCCTCACAAGGTGCAGGATAGCGACGGTAACCCAGGTGGCAATATAAAACCACACTGCAACGTACAGGTGGCTTTCCCGGCGAGTCAGAATGGTACCAAACATATTGATACCAAAAATGACCCAAACCACTGTGATGAGGATGTCCAACGGCCAAATCAACTCGGAATATTCACCACTTGTGGTAAAGCCCATGGGTAGGCTTATGGCGGCGCACAAAATGACCAGTTGCCAGCCCCAAAAGTGAATCCAAGAAAGCTTGTCGCTCCACATACGGGCTTTGAGAAGCCTTTGCAGGGAGTAGTACACGCCCATAAAGATACCGTTGCCCACAAAAGCAAAAATGACTGCATTGGTGTGCAATGGGCGCAAGCGGCCAAAAGTCAAATACGGGCCGAAATTTAGTTCGGGCATCACGATTTGCAGGGCAAGGATCAGGCCTACCAACATTCCCACCAATGCGAAAATGAAGGAGGCCATTCCAAAGGCCCGCACTATTTTGTTGTCGTACTGAAATTGTTGTATGTTACTCATAAAGAAGGCTTTAGATCGTCGTCTTGTTGTTTTTCTTCTACTCCGCTCGCTTCCAAGGAGGGTTTGGGGTCGTCAAAAAGCATCCGGATGGCCGGCGTATAATCGTCGTCGAACTGCCCGTCGCGCGCTGCCCGCAAGTAGGCAATCAAAAAGCCCGCTGCGAGCAGTAGGCTGACGAGTATGAGGAATAGCATGATTTTCATTGCGCGAAGGATCGAGCTCAAGTTATATCTGAAATCGGCTGCAAGATCGGGAGGCCAGAAAA
>JANMME010000700.1:0-2329 GCA_031373015.1 Saprospiraceae bacterium | reverse complement strand
CGAGCCGATGGACCAGCTTGGGCCGATGCCCGTCGTCTTGATTCCGGCACATTCAGCGGCACAGGCATTGCCATAGGTTTTGCTGTTGCAGCCGCACACGGGGTCGTATTGCATGGTGCAGATGCAGTTCGTAGGATTAATGCGGGGTCGTAAGACCCGCGCACGGCGAAAAAGGCACAAAAGAACACAAAAGACGATATAACACTACTTTGTGCTCTTGTGGTTGCCCCCCACTAACAAGAGGCAACTGTTGCAATTTTCTTAATTTTTTCGCAGCCCTAATTTGAGGCAGCAACCCGAAAACCTATTGTTGTGGAGCAACTTGTCGGGGGAAATTTGGAACGGTCAGCAACACGGCAATGGACTGCTTTTTCTTCCCAACTACCACCACGCACAATATGCCTCAACCCCTTAATTAATCCTGTCGATTTCTTTTTTTGGCCTGATGAGTATTCCTCAAAATTATCTGTGCACCATTCCCAAACATTGCCAGACATGTCATATAGGCCCAAGTTATTGGGTTGAAAACTACCAACAGGAGCCGTATATTTGTATGAATCCAATCCATTTGTACCTGCACTATTGCTAAATTTTTGCAATTGAACTTCGATTGACGTACCTGCCCATTTTGTACGGGTTGACTTGGCGAAATCTCCTCCTCCAGCGGCGTACTCCCATTCAGCCTCGGTTGGGAGCCTATAAGATTTGCCTGTTTTTTTAGACAGCCATACGCAATAAGCAACGGCATCATTCCAGGTAATTCCAACGATTGGATTGTGCTCTGATGTAAGCGCATTTCCTAACTTATTGTAATTTTCGCCAAGTCCAACCATTTCGTCATACTTATAGTTTTTCTTCTTCCAAACTGGGGCATCTCCATTCGTTTCATTAACAAATTGAAGATATTCTTTGACAGTTACCTCATATTTTGAAAGGTAAAAACTACCCACCGAAACACTGTGTACAGGCTTTTCATTGTTGTCCGCTTCTGCATCATTACTTCCCATTTGAAATGTGCCCCCTGAGATAAAGATCATATTACTAGGCATCCCTCCCGTTCCTTTACTTTCAGTTGTCCCTTTCCCTATTCCATTTGGTGTTAAGGTGGTAACTTCAGTAGAAGGAACAGTAGAAGCAATCTTTTTAGGCGTTAGCACTAAAAGCCGTTCTCGGGCTTCTGCGGCATGAACCCCATTTGGGTATTTCCGGAGATACTTTTCACAATCTGCCGTGTCTCCATCCTTTAGCGCATCCCAGTAGGAATCGTCAGCGATACGATTTGTTTCTGCTTGTGGTCCAGGTTCTTTATTGGGTTCGGTTCGCACATTTTGGCGAACCTGGCGGTTTGCAACACTAATTTTATCCTGTGCTTTTTTAATTAAAATGCTGAGGTTCGGACATTGATTTGCATCAGGCATTTTCTGGGCATTCTTCCAAGTAGTAGCGGCGCCCAGCCAGTCTCCAGCATCATATTTTTTCTGGCCCTTTGCTTCTAAATTACAACAGTCACAGCCTTGTGCCGCCACAAAGACATGGAAAAATGAAACTATGAAAAGGAGAGATGAAAATCGTAAAATAATCATAAATCATGAATTTGTTATGAGGTAATGTCAATTCAAAGACATCATAAACGCAGGCTATTTTTCCTTAATTTTTTCTAATTTTTTTAAAATATCTGCATCGCCCGGACTAATTCCGAGTGCTATACGGAGTTTTGCACGGGCATTTTCCCAATCCTTTTCTTCTAAATAAATATTTGCTGCTGTGAGCGCAGCAGAGCGTTTTTGCTCCAAAAATGCTATTTCTTGTTGTGCTTGGGTTTCAAAAGAGCTATTAGGATTTTGTGTTCTAAAGGACTCTATAGCAGGTAGATTGCCCGCCATCTTTGCTTTTTTAAAAGCATCACTGAGCAAGTCTGGGACTGGTTTATAGCTTTCAATTACCTTGTCTTCTTTTTTGGGGATTTCAGTCGATGCCCAAGGTTTCCACAAGAGTATGATCACCCCGAAAACCACCGATCCTACGACTATCCAGAGTCCATAACTCGATATTAAAACGTTACCAAGTGTTTTGAAGCCTTGAGGCTGCTGTGCAGATAATTCGGATGCAGCTTTGCGAGTACTTTCAATACGATTGCGATGATCCTGAGCCAACTTTTCTTTTTCTTCTCTAAGTCGTTGTGTTTCAATCTCTCTTGCGAGTTTTGCATCTGATTCTTTTGCCCTTTGGATTTCTACAGCCAATGCAGCTGCGGCCTCCTGATCTGCACGAATATTCGCATCACATTCAGACAATCTGGATTGTAAAAGACTGAAATCAGGTTCAAACC
>JANMME010000693.1:0-3128 GCA_031373015.1 Saprospiraceae bacterium | reverse complement strand
CCCCAAATGGGGAAATTGAAGGCGTTGATGTGCACCGCCACGCCGCGCTTGGGCGTGAGGATGTGATGACCGACAAATGTATTTTCTTTCGAAAGGCGAATGGTTTCGCCTTCCACATGGTAGGTCTCGTTGGGAAAACGTCGGCGAAGGCTCGCGTTGGCGAATAGGTTTCCAATACCGCCCTCGATGTCCACCCAGGAATCGGCACGGGTGGCGCCGGTCTTGTGGGAGACCTCATAGTAGCGGTCTTTGCGCTCCATGAGGTAAAGGGCCAAGGCTTTGAGCATGCGCCCGCGCTCCTGGAAAGTCATACGGCGCAGGGCGGGATTGCCCACGCGGCGGGCGTATTCGAGGATTTCGCCGTAGTCCAGGCCTTCGCTGTGGACGGTGCTGACGATCTCGCCCGTGAGGGCGTGGTATTGCGGGATGGCCTGTCCAGAGCCGGGAGACCATTGGCCGAGGGTGTAGTTGTGGAGTGTTGGCATAGGGGGCAAAGGTAAAAAAGGGCGGTATTGGTACATCTATAAATCAGATGTTAGTTACCTTTGTAAAAATTACTTTTATGGGCATACTTCAAGTTTCTGTGACACCGCAAGACCTGAAAAAATTTGGCTTGGATAAATCTCAAATCTCATTTGAGGAGCTGCTTGACAAAATCAGTACCGAACTAGCTCGGCAGGCCCTCTATGCTTGTCAAGATATTGCTGAGCGAGTGGGGCTTTCCCGCATGACGCTAGAAGAAATCAATGCCGAAGTAAAAGCCGTACGTCGCCGCAATGCAGAGCATCATTCTTGATACAAATGTGGTCGTTTCGGCGCTCATTTCTAAAAACAGCCCACCTTCCCAAATCATTGACGAGTTGGTGTCGAATCGTATAGTCCACTGTTTGTTTCGGACGAGACCACGGCAGAGTACGTTGAGGTGCTGGGGCGTGAAAAGTTTTCCCGGTTCCCCGATTTCAAAGCCCGCGCCGAAATACTGCTCAGCCGCCTTCACCAAATTTCTACCAAATTCTCTCCCGGTATTCGCGTGGACACGATTGCTGATGAGGACGACAATCGCTTTCTTGAGCTCGCCCTCGTGGCCCAGCCCGATTTTCTGATCACGGGCAACACCAATGATTTTACGATGAAAACTGTTGGGCGTACGCAAATTGTGACTCCGAGAGAGTATTGTGATTTGCATTGGCCGGAGGGGGTTGAACTAGGATTTTCTTGATTTTTGAAAGGATTCAGCAGGATGTTGGAGAGCCTGGTATCCTGCTAAATCCTTTCAAAAATCCTGCTCATCCTAGTTCAACCCTGCCGATACTGATTCATTCCTTCACCCCGTCGTTTTTCAGATCTTCCAGCAGGCGGGTATCGTTGGTTTCGCGGGCTTCTTGGAGGAGTTGCTGGTAGAGGGCTTCGGCTTCTTTTTTGCGGCCGAGGCCGGCGAGGCAACCGGCGGAGTGGTAGCGCATGCGGCGGATGATATCAGCATGTTCTTGTTTTCCTGATTTTTGGTCGAGTTCTTGGGCTCGGGCGATGCCCTTTTCCAAGGCTGCCAGTCCTTCTTCATGATGGCCGAGCCGCTTCTGCATAGAACCAATGATGTTCAGGCTGGGGAAAGAAAAGACCCAGTCCTCAACGGCTTCATAAATATCAACGGTTTTTTCAAACATCGCTATGGCGCGGTCGAATTCGCCTTTTATGTGGTAAACTCCGCCGAGCTTTTTGTATATTATTGCCACAACAGGGTGCTTATTGCCGAAAGCGATAGAGTCAATTTTGAGTGCTTTTCCGTAGCAAGCGATGGCGCGGTCGTAATCGCGTTTTCCCTGCCATGCCGAGCCGAGGTTTATATATCGGATAGCAACGATAGGGTGTTTGTTTCCTAAAGCAACGGAATCAATGGCCAAAGCATTTTCGTACAACGCAATAGCACGGTCGTATTCGCCTTTGTAATCCCACTCAACACCCAAATTACTGAGCTCACGAGCCACAGCGGGATGGTGTTTCCCCAAAGTGATGGTGTCAATAGCAAGTGCTTTTTGATACAGGGCTATGGCGCGGTCGTGCTCGCCTTTTCTTGACCAGGCTAAGCCAAGGTTATTGAATTTTAATGTTACAAGTGGATGTTGAATCCCGAAAATGAGAGAGTCTATAACCAATGCTTTTTCAAAACAAGAAATGGCGCGATCGTATTCGCCTTTATCTGTCAGCACCAAACCAAGGTTGTTATAGTCACGGGCTACGTCAGGATGGTCATTCCCAAAAGTAATAGTATCAATTACTAATGCCCTGTAATAAAAGTTGATGGCCATATCGTAATCACCTTTTCCCCAGAATGCAAGGCCTAAGTTGTTAAAACTGTCGCCACTCTTAGCACGGTTCTTTCGTATGGGCATTGTGTCAATTGCCAGTGCCTTTTCAAAAAAAGGAATTGCACGATCATAATTGCCTTTTTCGTACCACGCTAAGCCAAGGCGGTTGAATTGAACTGCCGTTTTGGGGTGTTTGGTCCCGAAGGCGATGGAATCCACTGCGAGTGCTTTTTCATAATAGATAATAGCATCGTCGTAGTGGGCGCGCGTGTATTCATTGAAAGCATAAGCCTGTAGGTATTTGGAGTTGCTGGGGTCATTCTGCACAGCTGCGAGGTAGAAGTAGCCCGCAGAATCGTATTTCAGGAGCAGTTCTTCGGTTTTTCCAAGCACATAGCCCTGGTAGGCCAGCCCTTTCTGGCGTAGGAAAAAATCGGTTTTTAGCAGTTTTTCCACCTCCAAGAGTTTGCCTTCTTTGAGCAAGGTTTCAGCTTCCTTGATGGTGGGGTTGATGGAGCCGTAGGCTTGGAGTTCGGCCTTCAAGTCTTCGTAGTTCTTAACTGACTCGAAGAGTTTTTTTTCAAAATCCGTTATCTCGATTTTGTTCGCCTCCAGTCGCTCCGCCAGCGCCCGCAGTGCCTTAGGCGGTATCCCATACCAAATGTTCACATCACCCTCGGCCATTACAGCGGGGCTGTTGGCCCCTGTCGTCGTGAGGTATTTACTTCCAGCGTATAGATCCCAATCAAGCGCATCCGCAAGTGCGGGAGAAACCCCGAGGTCTTTTTTGGAAGCATCCGAAAGCAGGGGTGCTCGGTTTTT
>JANMME010000684.1:0-7621 GCA_031373015.1 Saprospiraceae bacterium | reverse complement strand
GTAAATAGCCAATGTACCGTATTAGAGTACCGACCTCCTGTAACTTCTCTTAAAGACCCCAGCAATACTAATTATAATCGGGAGAAACTAATAGGAATGTCAGTAAAAGTCATTGTTTTTGGAACAGTTAAATATGACGATGTTGTATTAGACAAAGATGTATCAAGGGAGTATAGGGTAGATATAACTTTTGAAGAAGTTAGTTCAGGAAAAATCCTTATTAAAGATTTTTTCAACTTGCCAATAAACAATCAAGGATGGAGAAAAATCATTACTACAAATATTGCGAGAATACTCGGAACAAAAAAATGAATGAAGGAGTCTCCTCGTTTTTCACAACGCCTGCAACTCCACCAACTTCCGATAATACCCACTCTGCCGCATCAGGCCTCATGCGTCCCCCGCTCCACAATCCGCTCTGCATCTAGCAAAATGATCTCGGTGGGCAATGAGATGACAGCTTCGACGAACGAGAAGGATGTCACCTCGATTTTCACAATACCCCCGAAGCAACATACTCCGGAAAAAGCAACACCCTTTTCACATCTGCCGGATTAAACAAAAACGGCTGCACATCATCCGCCAGTGCAGGAAAATCAAGTTTTTCGCATACCGAGACCAAATGACTGCGCAGGGCCTCTGGCGCATCAAGGCCCAGTTTTTGCTTCAAAAAATCGTAGTTAGGTTGGGTGCGCCCAAGCAAAAAAACGGCATCAAAAAAATCGCGCCCTTTGGGTTGTTTACGCCCTGTGATAGCACAAATTTTTTGACTGAGCAACAAATCGAGCGGGGTACAGCGGATACTCGCAAAAACATCGAAGCGGTTAAGAAAAAACGATTCGGGCTCGAAGACAAAATGTTGGGGCTCTGTGTCCAAATTAATCAAAATCCTCGCCTCGCGGTGGCCACTTAGTCCGGTATCAAAAAGCAATCCCGGGAAACGGATATAACAATGATATGCCCCCCGCACAATGTTGCGCATTTCTATTCGATAACCTTCACGTTCCAAACCCTCCTGAACAAATTGGGCGACAGCCTCGAAATCTGCTTCCGAAAGGTCAAAATTGTCAAAATCAAGGTCTTCCGAAAAACGCTGATTGTCGTGCACAATGCGCAGGCAGGTGCCGCCTAAAAAAGCAAATTTCTCTGCAAATGGGCTCGTAAAAACAAGTTCCAGTATTTTGTACTGCAAATATTCGCGCAGCAAAAACGCGCCGCGCCCTTGCAAATTCGCAGGGTATGCCTTCTGTATTTCAGACAATTGCATCATGTTCCAACAAAAATTTCAACAAGGCTTTTGCCCTGTTATTCAAAGATTTAGAATTGAAAATGGACAAATACCTTTCGAAATCCGCCGCGGAAAACTTTTCCCGGATCTCAAAAAAATTAAGCCGAAGTTCGTGGAAATGTGCCGCATCCGATAGTGCGGGTCGAAGGTAAATCAAGTCCAGCAGGGCTTTGGCAGGGTCGGCCACTTTGAATCGAAAATCATCCAATGCTTCTAGTTGATACCCAAAAAACAATGCCGGCTTGAGGTGCAACCATGAAAAATTCCCGAGCGGAGTCTGAAACGATTGTGTTTTCAAGGTAGAAACGGACGTGACGGTGAACACGCCTTCCGGGATAAGCCCGTGCCAACTGAGCGCCGATTGGAGCGAGATATATGAAGGGGCATAAATCCGGTTGGCAATGAAAAACAACTCAGATTCGCCTTTCACAGGTCGCTCAGCGAAGCGATAAAAACCGTTCCTAATTTTTACGAGATATCCGGTGCTTTGCCAACGCGTGAGCGCATTATGGTCAAACCCTGGGAAGGCTTTTTCAACCTCATCCACTGGCACAACTGGCCATTGACCGAATGTTTTTTGAAACGCAAGGAAGTTCACTATTTTTCTATTTATCTGCAAATATACAGATTTTTAGAAAAGAAATCACAACGCCTGCAACTCCACCAATTTCCGATAGTACCCACTTTGGCGCATCAAACCCTCATGCGTCCCCCGCTCCACAATCCGCCCAGCATCCAGCACAATGATCTCATTGGCGTGCTGCACGGTGCTGAGCCGGTGGGCAATCACGAGCGCGGTGCGGTTTTCCAGAAGGCGCTCCAGAGCAGTCTGCACTAGTTTTCCCGTTTCGGAATCAAGTGCGTAAGGGCTTCATCGAGGATGAGGATGGACGGTTTTTCAGCAAGGCACGTTCGATGGTGAGGCATTACAAAACGAGGTGGTATCTTCTCCCCGAGCTCAAATTGCCTTTTCTCACCGCATCAACGACACCTCCCCTTTTTCTGAAAATCGCTGTCGTCCATTTTCACGAAATGCTTCGTACTCTATGCGCCAAATGTAAACATCAGACGGAGCAGGTTGTCCATTATAAATTCCATTCCAACCTTGGTCCGGATCATTGGTTTGAAAAACCAATTGGCCCCACCTGTTGTAAATTCTTAGATCGGCGATTTCAACAGGACAAAAGAAAATCGGTTTGAACACATCATTCGCATTGTCCCCATTGGGAGTAAAAGCATTTGGAGTCTGGTCTTTTATACTCCTGACTATCAATGATTTAGCAATCAAAGTATCAACACAACCGGCATTTGCGACCCGACCTTGAACTTGGTATTCACCCACTTTTGAAAAACAGATCGCGTTCGGCTGGGTGACACTTATCTCACTGCCAGGTGAAGCAACCAACGAAAACTCGAATCCAGATGTGGGATTAATTAAGCTGGCAGTCACGCACTCCATTGGGCAAATAACCGAATCTGATAGGCTGAAACTCATACCGAGGTTTGCAGCTTCGCATGTGGAAGACACATTCGGAATCATTTCCTCGACGTTCAAAATATAGTCGTTGAAGGGAGAAACAGCATTAGGCACAAGTATGATATCCACTGGGGTCACTGGAAAGGTGGCATTTACATTCGATACCGGCAACAAGCAACAACCGTTAACCAATCCCTGCTCATCAGTTTTGACAAAAGCCATTCGCGATTTTTGACCCCCATAATCCGGATCATAAGCCCCAGTTACAAGAAAACCATCCGAGGGCATATCTCTGATCTGATAAAGAGAGCCTGGAAAGAATGCGTCCTCATTTTCCTTGTCGTATTTGTATGCCCATTCAGTTACAGCATCAGCACTAATTTTTGCTATGATACTTGGATTAAGTGTAATTATCGCCTGATTGTCAGAAGTAGGGGCCATACCACTGAAATCCAAGTAATGTCCGTCCGATCCTCGATTTAATATATGAGAAGTAAGCACATTGCCATCAGCATCCAAGTGTAGAATCCAGACATCACGATAGATTGACAGTGGAGAACTTACCATACCGCCAACCAACAATGTACCATCGTTAAGGGTAACAAAATCTCTAAAAACACTGGATTCCGATTCGTTCTGATAGGTTTTTGCCCATAATAAAGTGCCATTGGAGTTTAGTTTGACCACAATGTCTTTTTTGATTCCACCACTGTACTCAATTCTACCCAACAAAAAAATAGAACCGTCAAGACCTGTTGTAATGCTCCAGCTCCAAAGACCGGAAATATGTGACGAACTGTACGCTTTTTCCCAGATGACGTTTCCATCAATATCTATTTTGACAGCCAAAAAAGCTGCCGGCTTACCGCTATAATATTGAGAACCACCAAACAAGTAGCCACCTGCAACTGATATAATTTTATTGGCGTTGCTGATCGTGTTCATAGCGGTTTTACTCCAAATGACTGTGCCCTCAGGGTCAATTTTAACAACTCCTATTTTATCGCTATTAGAATTGCGTCGACCCATGAGAAGCAATAACGAGCTATCAGAGGTAGGCACTATCGAATGGATGGATTCTCCATAATTGCCTGTGAAATAGGATTTACCTTTGATAAAGGCGCCATTGGAGTTGAATATAGCGAGCATAGCTTTATAACGTCCATTTGTGGACTGCCAAGATCCTCCCAAATAGACATGGGCGGTGTCGAATATTGAAACTGTAGATCCATAGGAGCTTATTTGTCCTGGTCTTTCAATGGATAATTGAAAAGTGGTTTGTGTGCGTGAAAAGGTTGGTGTGAGACAAACAAGCAAAACGAACATGTAATACTGATACATAGTTTTGAAATAATAAACGAACGGGAATTGCAGGAAGTTGCGCGAATATATTCAAATTACTACTGGCGCGAAGGCCGCAAGCCATGTGCCGACTATCAGCGTGTAAGGGCGTTCCGATCAAAACCCGGGAAGGCTTTTTCAACTTCAACCACGGGCACGATCTGCCATTGGCCGAATGTTTTTTGAAACGCAAGGAAGTTCAAAATTTTTCTATTTATCTGCAAATATAAAGATTTTTAGAAAAATTACAACGCCTGCAACTCCACCAACTTCCGATAATATCCACTTTGGAGCATCAAACCCTCATGCGTGCCCCGCTCCACAATTCTCCCAGCATCCAGTACAATGATCTCATTGGCGTGCTGCACGGTGCTGAGCCGGTGGGCAATGACTAGGGCAGTGCGGTTTTCTAATAGCCGTTCCAAAGCGGCTTGCACCAGTTTTTCCGATTCAGAATCAAGCGCGGAAGTGGCCTCGTCGAGGATAAGGATGGGCGGGTTTTTCAGCAAAGCGCGGGCGATGGTAAGGCGCTGACGCTGGCCTCCGCTGAGTTTAGAACCCCGGTCGCCGATGTTAGTGTCGTAGCCTTCGGGGAGATGGATGATGAATTCGTGGGCGTTAGCGGCTTTGGCAGCGGCCTCGACTTCTCGTAACGTAGCGTCTACAGTTGAGAAGGCAATATTGTTCCGCACCGTATCATTGAACAAGATAGCCTCCTGGCTCACGATGCCCATGAGTGCCCGAATATCTTTTAAACGCAATTCACGAATGTCTTTTCCATCTAGCAGAATTTTCCCTTCTGTAGGGTCGTAGAAACGCGGCAACAAGTCCGCCATGGTGCTTTTGCCTGCGCCCGATGCACCCACGAGCGCCACAATTTTCCCTTTGGGAATTTCAAGTTGGATGTTTTCTATCGCGGCGCGTTCGGCGTTTGCGTACTGGAATGAAACGTTTTTGAATTCGATTTTTTCAGTAAAATCATGGACAGTCAGGGCATTGTCTGCGTCCCGAATCGCCACGGGGGCATCCAGCACGGCCTCTACCCTTTCCAGCGCCCCCATGCCTTTGCGGATGCTGTAGGTAGCCGCCGAAAATGCCTTCGCAGGTTCCGTGATGGAGTAAAAAGCGTAAAGAAAAGTGATAAAAGTAGGCCCGGTTATACCTCCTGCGAACACCTGCTTGGCCCCATACCAAAGCAACACCGAAGCAATGGAAATACCCAAAAACTCCGAAAGCGGTGAAGCCAAATCCCGACGCCGCGAAAGCCGCGTGATGGTGCGGGCATAGCCGTCGTTCTCCCGACCAAATCGCTCGCCCTGCCATTGCTCGGCGTTGAATCCCTTGATGATGCGCAGCCCGCCCAGGGTCTCTTCGACCAACGACATCACGGTGCCCAAGCGCGACTGAGCCTCGCCCGATTGCTTGCGCAAACTCTTCCCGATGCCCCCGATAATGATGCCGCTAAACAGCAACAGCCCAAACACGAAAAGCGTCAGCGAAGGCGACACCCACAGCATGTAAGCCAGGCTCCCGGTGATGACAATCGGCTCACGCACAAGGGCTTCCATCACGCCCATGATGCTCCATTCCACTTCCTGTACATCGGCGGAAAAACGGCTCATGAGGTCGCCCTTGCGTTCTTCGGAGAAAAACGAGAGTGGCAGATCGAGCATTTTGCGCAGCATTTTCTGGCGCAGATCGCGGACGACGCCGTTGCGCACAGGGGCCAAAAAATAGAGCGATAGGTAGCGGAACAGGTTTTTCCCAAAAAACGTGAGCACCAGAAAACCGCACACAATAAGCAAAGCGCCCTCGCGACCGTGGTTGAGGAGGAGTTGTTCGAAGAAGGTGTCGAGTTGGTGCTGAAGGCCGCTGCTCGATGTAGTGAGGGTGTGACTCGAAGTCACCCCCTCACTAGGCCCGTTCGCCACCGCCTCTGGAGGCTGAGGGCTAAACAGTATCTGCAAAAACGGCAACAAAGCCGGGATGCTGACCACCACAAACAGCGACATGAGGATGTTGCAGGCAATGGCGAGTGTGAGTAGCCTTTTGTAGGGGAGGTAGTAGCGGAGGAGTCGGAGCATCTTATTTCTTAAAAGCCAATTTGTCCAACATTTCGCTCGCAATCGGATCGGCGTAAATGCCGTAACTATTGACCAAGATGCCTTTCACCCCTTTGTCCAGTGCCGAAATTGCATAAATGATGACCTCGTCGGAAGGATCAGATTCGCCTTCAAGCCGGAAAAACTTGTCCACTTGAAAATCGTGGTGGAAGAGTTCAAACTTGCCTGAGCGACACTCCAAACGGTTTTCCTTGAGATTGAGGTCTTCTGTGTAGCCTTCCTTGCGGAGTTCGTCTATGATTTCGATGAGCGTTTTTTCCATGATAATTGCGTTTGGCTGAACTAATGGATGCAAATTTACAATCAATAAGCTGTCCAGCGTCGCCAACGGGAAACAGTGATGGACAAAACGAGCACCATTGCTCCAATTGCAACCATACCCACTATTTCAGAGCCAACTTCTGGCGCGCCGTTTCTTTTGAGGTAAATACCCAATAATGCCCAAGCAACAGCAAAACCATGGCCAAGGTTGTTTTGCCGAAGCAAAATAAAAACAGCCGCGGCAGCACCAACCATTATCATCAAAACAGCACAGGACGCCTCACTTAAACTGCCTCCCCGCCAGTCATTTCCAACCAAAAACGCCGTGACATTGGCTATGGTCGCCACTGTGATCCAGCCCTGATAAATTCCCAAGATTGGGGTATTGATTAGAGAGCTCACCCGTATTCTTGCCATTGAGTGGAAGGGCATTGGCCAGATAGTTGATGACCAATACCGCTGTGAATGCAATGGCATTGGAAAGGATAAGGGAACGCGTAGTGATCTTCATGGTTTGAATTTTACTGCTTGAGAATAGGGAGAAACTTAATTCAACTTTGGCAACGCGAAAAAAAAGTGACACTTTTTAAAAAAGTGTCACTTCCCACCAGCGTCATGCTTAAACAGCGAGCGCATGGCCAACAACATACTAACCAAGGACAACACCGCTCCCATTAAAAACGGCGCGCCGGGGAATTGAATAGAGGATGTCGGCGCGGTGAAATGTGCAAATAAGTTGGTCATCAACAAGGGCCCAATGATGGAAGTCAGACTAACCAAGCTGGTAAGCGCTCCTTGTAGTTCTCCCTGCTCATTGGAAGGCACCTGCCCTGAAATAATACCCTGCAAAGATGGGCCCGCCAATCCTCCAAATGCAAATGGGATCATAAAAGCGAACATCATCCAGCCCTGGGTAGCAAACGCAAACAGCACAAAACCAAAGGCATACAGGCCCAAACCAATGAAAACGGAATTGCGCTGACCAAATTTGGGAATGAGCACGCGCGTTAGTCCGCCTTGAACTATGGCGGTCATAAGCCCCACAAAAGCCAGCGAGTAACCTACCCAACGTTCGTCCCAACCAAACTTTTTCATCGTGATATAGGTCCAAGTGCTTTGGTTGGCGTGCCC
>JANMME010000682.1:0-3738 GCA_031373015.1 Saprospiraceae bacterium | reverse complement strand
CACCCCGCCAAAGTGAAACGCGCCTTCAATGGCAGCATTCTCGTCGCTGTCCGAGCCGTGCACGGCATTTTCGCCCACGCTGGTAGCGTACTTGGCACGAATGGTTCCCGGGGCGGCGTTGGCCGGGTTGGTGGCGCCGATGAGGGTGCGGAAATCTTCCACAGCATTTTCTTTTTCAAGGATGGCCGCCACGATGGGGCCGCTGCTCATAAACTCGCAGAGTTCGCCGTAGAAAGGACGAGCGCTGTGAACGGCGTAAAATTCGCCCGCTTTTGCCGGGCTGAGTTGCGTAAGTTTCATTGCTACGATACGGTAGCCCGCAGCGTTTATCATTTGAAGGATGTTGCCAATATTGCCAGCGCTTACAGCGTCGGGCTTGATCATGGTGAATGTGCGGTTGCTTGCCATTATTGATAAAGTGATAATGTGATGAAGTGATGAAGTGATTGGCGAACGAGTGAGCAAACAATAAGCAATTCGGAAAAGCACGAATATTAAGCGCTTCCACCATCACTTTATCGCTCCATCACTTCATCACCTCTAAAAGGCCGCAAAGGTATTCCAAGATTATATTTCAAAAGGGGTACAAAAAAAGGTTTTTGAAAAAATAATCTGTGGCAAAAACGGCAGTTCACCGCGAAGCGCGTACTTTTGCGGGCATTTTTAAAATATGGATTTCCCAGCCGCGCTTCGTCAAATAATTCACGTCCCACAGAACGTTGCGATCTTTTCGCATCGCAACCCTGACGGCGACGCTATTGGCAGTTCTTTGGCAATGCGGCACTATTTGGAACAGTACGGCCACAACGTTCACGTACTGTTTCCTTCCGAATACCCTGAAGAGTTTGAGGCTTTGCCGGGGGCAGGTGATATTTTGATCTGGGACCTCCAGCCAGAAGAATGCAAACAGGTGATCAACAAGAAAAACCTCTTTATCTTCCTGGATTTCAACGCTTTGGATCGGATTGACAAACTGGGCGATTATGTGCGCAACCTTAAGGTGCCGAGCATCATGATTGACCACCACCTCTACCCTGATCCGATTGCTGATTATGTTTTTTCAGAGCCGGCGGCAAGTAGTACCTGTGAATTGGTTTACCGTTTTATAGAAGGCTTGGGCGACCGCGACAAAATCATCCCCAATACCGTTGGCAAATGCATCTATACGGGCCTTGTGACCGATACCGGGTCGTTCCGACACGCTACGAACCCCGATATTTTTCGCATCACCGCTGATCTCGTGGAGCGCGGCCTGGATGACACAGGGGTGCAAGACATGATTTTCAACTCCCAAAAAGAAAAAAACCTGCGCTTGCTGGGCCATTGTCTCAGCAACCGAATGGAATTTTACCCAGAGTACCGAACCGCGCTGATTTGGCTCTCGAGAAAGGACTACGAGCAATTTGACATCCAGCGCGGCGACACGGAGGGCATTGTAAACTACCTGCTCAGCGTGCGGGACGTGCGCATTGCAGCCTTCATCCACAACCAGCCCACCGTCGTGAAACTAAGCCTTCGTTCTAAAGGAAACATTGACGTACAGGAAATCTGCAAAAAACATTTCAAGGGGGGCGGCCACAAAAATGCTTCCGGAGCCTACTCCCACGACAGCCTGAAAGCCACCATCGAAAAATTCAAAAGCATACTGCCAGAATACAAGGACAGGATTCTGGCCGGTTAGGACATTGGACTTTGGACGTTAGACGTTGGATTACGAACCGTTTAACTGTTCACGGTATCTGTCCAAAGTCCAAAGTCCAACGTCCAAAGTCCAACAACTCATCTATCATTCACTTAACTCGACAAGAATGCGCAACTTATTGATTTTGTCTGTTTTGACGCTTTTCACCATCGCCCAAGTGGCTTGCCAAAAAGGCAAAGAAGTAACCACCGCCGGTGGCAACCGCGTCCTCAACCACACCAACCTCGAAGGCCCAAAAGCCACTTTTGGCAAGACCGTGCTCATCAGCGTGAACACCTGGGTGAACGACTCGCTCGTGCAAAGCACCAGCCGCGACGCAGGCGGCCCACGCGAGATCGCCCTGCCCGATTCCAGCCAGATGAAAGGCAAAATACCCGCTGTGTTCGAGGCCCTTATGCTCATGGCCAAAGGCGACAGTGCCACCGTGATTCAACCCCTTGACTCAACGATGAAAAAAGGCATTCCGAAATCCTTTGGCGAGGTTAAAGAAATCCGCTATGAAGTAAAATTAGTGGATATCATTACTCCTGAGATGCTGCAACAGCGCCAAGCGGAGGAAATGCTAAAAGCAGAAGGCGCCAAAGCACAAGGGATGATCATCGCTCAAACGGTGAAGACCATGCTTGCTGATTACAAGAGCAAAAAACTTGCAAACCTCAAAAAATCAGCCTCCGGCCTCGAATACGTTATCATCGAACAAGGTACTGGAGCCCCTGTCAAAGACGGCGACAACATACCAACCAACTATTATGGCGTACGCAAAAGCGACGGCAAAATGTTCGACAACTCCTACGACCGTGGTGGCCCTGCCCCATTCTCTGTAGGCGGCCTGATCCCTGGCTTCAATGAAGGCATGAAACTGCTCAACCGCGGCGGAAAAGCCCTGCTCATCATCCCCAGCAGCTTGGGCTATGGCGAACAAGGCGCAGGCGCAGACATTCCACCGAATGCCGACTTGGTGTTCTACATTGAAATGACCCAATAAGGTAGCGCGAAATTTATTTCGCAACCTGACTTTTTTAAATTTGAGGGCATCTCGTTAGGCCTTTTAATCGTTATGGGCCACGGATTGTACGGATTTGACACGGATTTGACATCTCTATTTAGGCTAAAATCCGTGTCTGATCCGTGCGATCCGTGGCCCATAACGATTAAAAGGCATGGCATCGGCCTAACGTGCCGCCTTCTTTTCGTTTGAAGCAGTCGAAAAATATCGTTTACAATTCACCATTCTCTCAAAATGTTGAAATTCAAAGTTTTATTAGCCGTTTCCCTTGCGTTTTGCATCGCCAGTATGCAAGCTCAAACCACCACCGAGCATGGCTACCCGTATATCCAGCACCAAAACAAAGGCGGGAAAAAACCACAACGTGGAGAGGCTATTCTTGCCAATGTAGACGTTTATGTCGGCAACTTCCTGCTCAGCAGTTCCAAAAAGAACCCGGGCGGCGTGTACCGCTATGATATCCCTGGAGCCAATGAAGAAGTCGGCCACTATCCCCCACTCATGGACGCAGCGATGATGATGGGCATAGGCGACAGCCTTACCATTTTTCAGGATGTTGACGATAATATGCGCCAATATCTGCCGCCGGCTGAAAAAGAGGCGAAGGAAATCCGTTTTGAAATCTCGCTGCTTGAAATCGTTAGCCTCGAACAAAAAGCCGCTGCTGCCCGTGCCCTCGAAGCGGCTATTCAGCCAATAGCCCAAAAGGTGCAGGCCAAAGCAAAGGAATATGCCGCAGGGCTACTCAGCAACGAACTCATCAGCAAACCCTCGGGGCTGAAAATGATCATTGAGAACGCTGGACGCGGCGCTCCCGTACAGCAAGGTGAAGCGCTTCAAGTGCACTACTACGGCTGCCTCAAAGACGGTACATCTTTCGACAATTCCTTTATCCGCCGTCAACCGCTACAGTTCCCCGCAGGCGCCGGCCAAATGATCCCAGGCTTTGACGAAGCGGTGCTGTACCTCAACCACGGCGCGCACGCTTATTTGTTCATCCCGCCCGCACTGGGCTACGGCGACCAAGATG
>JANMME010000675.1:0-8874 GCA_031373015.1 Saprospiraceae bacterium | reverse complement strand
GTAAATTGTAAATTGCTCTACCGCACTACCAACTTCTTCTCCACCAAACCTTCTTCCGCACGAATGCGCAGCGTATAGACACCGCTTGCCCAGCCCGAAACATCCAAATGAGTATTGCGTCTGCCGGAAGCTTGTATTTCGCGCACTTTTTGACCCAGGCTGTTCAGCACTTCGATGGCCTTTACATGGAGGTCGGAGGTGTAAAGTTCCGTTGCGTCGGCAGCAGGGTTGGGACTGAGCAGGACTTTAGATCGGATTATTTCTTCTTGTGTGCCCGTGGTTTCAAGTGTTTTTATCCAAACAGTATCTTGCACGATGGGCGCCGTTATTTCAAATTTATTGCCGTTTTTATCTATGGCTTTCAAGCCCCGGATGGGCACAACAAAAGGAATGGGCTTGCTTTCTCCCCGAGCAATAATATCAATGATGATTATGACATCGGTACGGAATGTAAGGTTAGCAATTCGGCCATATCCATTAACAGAAATTCCGTTTTTGCGAGTCAAGCCAATGTCTAGCTGAGAACGATCGTGCAGGTCCTTTGAAAGCCAAAGCAAGTGGTTCGTAGAGCCAAAAAAGTCATTGTCATAATCGGCGTCGGGGTTATGGTACACGTAATCAGGATAGCGAAGGGCAAACGCCAAACCATAGAGACCCAATGCAGGCTGGCTTGGGCTGCCCAGCTCTACCCAAGCATTGATTTCAACTGGAGCGGGATTGTTCGGATCCACCAAAATGGTGTCATCTTTAAATTCAAGCCTCAGCTGTGGCAACCCAGGTAAAAAAGAAATCTCCGTGGTGTCAATGGCCACATAATGTTGGGTGATCACGTCGGCATCAAATTCGTTCACTGAGCCGTTCCCATCACAATCCAAGTGTTTGTAATTCACGGTTTCAACCACACTTTTATCCCAGTTTGGAGCAAATTGAGGACTCCATGCCGTACTAGCTTCCGGTCTGGGCGCCCCCGTGCTGTAATGCCCCACACCGATATTGAGCATGTCGTACACATTAGCGCGATGGTCCCGGTCGGCATCGCCCGGCATCACATAATCTGTAGCCATGGGCAGTTCCTGACTTGCCATGCTCATGGCATCGGTTACCAATAGTTGCGTTACAGAAGAAATACATCCATTAGTGCTCCATATTGTGAGGTTGGTGCGGTAGATGCCGGCAACATCATAATGGTGTAAAATAGTGTCCCAATTCGTGCCTTCCCAAAGTGGGCTTCCGTCTCCAAAATCCAATTGGGCAAAGGTGAAAACGCCGTTGCTCAGGTTGCAGAATTGGGCTATGTAGCCATCATCAGGCGAACCGTCCAGGATTTTTGCCTGGAGATTTGTTTGGCAAGTTCCAAAAACAGAACCACAGTCACCTGCCCACCATTGCGAAAGTCCATTGGATATTGCTTCGCATTCGTTGGAATAGGTAATGCCGTCACAGCCACATACGGGAGCGTACAATTGTGAAGGCCCTGGGCAAAGGGTAGTCACATCCGCTAAAACAGGGTTGATGCAAGCAGACTCGGCCACTGTAATGGTTTGACAACGGGAAGCATTGCACACACTTCCATCAAAAAGGTTGCGAATCTGATAAGTGGCACATACCGTGTATTCCCCATAGCCTGCCAGTGCTGCTGAAAAATTCGGCGATTCTGAAATGATTTGGCTTGATTTGTTCGTGTACAATTTTACAGCGTCCAAAACCAGGTCCGCATCATTGGTCAAAGGAAATATTTTCCCCTGCAATTCTGTTCCCACCGCCGTTACCTGAATGTCAAATCCGCACCAATTATAATCTTGGCTGCTGGCCGTGACCGTGGCACATTCTTGAACGGAGCAGCCAAAGGCATCGGTCACTGTAAGGCAAACTACAAAGTTTCCTTCCGCTTGGAAAACATGCTTTACCGACGCTCCTGAATCGGTTTGCCCGTCCCCAAAATCCCAATGACAGCTTTGAACCGAGGGGTCATAAATATGAGCCACGAATTTGTAGCCGAGCAGCAGTTGTACATCTGGAATGCTCACAAATTGAGCCTTGCAGGGCAACTTGTCGGAAACACAAGTAAGTGCAACCACCGGGAAAGAACCGGCTTGGCATCCCGGTGGAAGTGGGGTAGACTCGGCATTAAACGTAAAGGTCTGCCCACCTGAAAGCCCCTCGCCACCCGCCACTGCACGAAGTGTCTGACCATTGTCCAAGTCAATGATTTTTGCACCACACCCTGGGGTAACGCTTGCTACCCAGGCAACACGGTCACATTGCGCAGCCAAAGGGCTGGAAAAAAAGTTTGCCGCAAGCAGCACCAACAGAAAGTATACATGCTTTTGCATCTGCGTACAAGTTTGAGAATGTTCACTAAGACGGATTAATGTTCAGCCAAGTTGGGGCGGGTTCTTTGGGCGGATTTTTACTTTACAAAGGTTAGGTTTTTTTTGTGCCGGAACAAAGACAATTTTCCGAACTTGCCGGGAATTATTTCCTGTAACCTTGAATTTAATATATTGGTAATGAATATTTTAAGTGCTCAAATCACTTTTAAATAAAAATAGCATCTCCCGGACATTTCCGCTATTACGCATTCACCAGATTTACCACATTCATCATCATGTTCAGCCAAAAACTCCTTTCCATCCTTCAAACGCTCTCGAAAGTTGAGCGCAACCGCTTTCGGAAATACCTGCTTTCACCCTACCTGAACGACCAGCCTGATTTGCTATTGCTCTTTGATGCATCAGACAAGGCCCTGCGTGATGGCACCTTCACTCAACTCGAACGGCAGCAGGTGTGGCAAAAAGTGTACCCGAATAAGCCCTTCAACGATGCCCATCTGCGCCGCCTTTCTTCTGACCTTAATCAAATGGCCCAACGCTTTCTGTCTTATGAAGTACGAAGCCGATTACCGATTTCAGAAGCGCTTGACTTGCAAAGGCTATTGGAAAAACCGGAACTTAAAAAGCACTTGGCCGGAGTGGAGCGAAACATCTTTCGTTTGCTTGATGAGGTATCGGGCCAATCAACGGAGTATTACTTGGCAAAGTTTACCGTACACAACAACATAGTAAACAAAGCCTCCAAACACCTTTCTGTTACTGGCTATGCAGAAAAACTTTCCTCGGCAGATTTTTATCTGGAGTGCTTTTACCTAACACAAAAATTAGAGCTCTACATCGGTTGGCTGCTGTATCAAGGGTCGAGGGTATCTGAAAAAAGTGTTGATTTGCCCATTGGTTTCTGGGAACACCTTGAAAATGAACGGTTTGATAAGGTCCCGTTATTGACCGTTTATCGCCAAGTGGTGAATTGCCTGAATGATCCGAAAGAAGAATCTCACTTTAAAAACTTGCTTGTAAGTCTTGAGATACAATCTGAACACCTCACAAAAACGGACCTCCGAAAATGCTACTCCATTGCTCAAAACTATTGCGCCTTAAAAATCAACCAAGGAAAGCGGGAGTATTACCGGGAGGTATTTGAGATTTTCAAAAAAATTATTCAAAAAGGGATACTTCTCGAAGAGGAAAACCTATCAGAAGGCATTTTTAAGAATATAGTTACCGCTGGACTGGGAGTAGGAGCGTTTGAGTGGACTGAAAAATTTATCGAAGAATATAGCCCCTACCTTCCTTTAGGAATTCGAGAAAATGCTCGAACATTCAATCTTTCCTATCTTTTTTTTCATCAAAAAAGATACTCAGAGGTCCTAAACCTACTCCAAAATGTAGAGTACAATGATGTGGTTTATGTGCTCGGGTCAAAGATAATATTGATTCAGACCTACTACGAACTGAAGGAGTTTTTGGCCTTGGAATCCCTTATTGATAGCTTCCGTATCTATCTAAGGCGAAATAAAGTACTCTCTAAAAACCTAAAACGAGAATACATTAATTATCTTGGTTTCGTTAAAAACCTAACAATTCTAAGCGGATTTGAGAAAAAAGGAATCGCAAAATTTAGAGAAAAAATAATGGCTACCACATCACCAACATATAAAAAATGGTTGCTCGAAAAAATTGATGAAATACAAAAAAAATAGCCTTGCCCTATTTCTTGCATGTTGGGCCACCATACTCCCCGCACAAAAAATCTCCCTCGATGCCACGATCTACCAAGGCTCAGTCTGGCGGCACACGCCCAAGCTGACCACCCAGTCTGGCGAAGGCATCGGCGGCCAAGAACTCGGATTCCGCATACACACCACTGGGCGTCAAGACTGGCAGTCCTGGCAGCACTATCCCGCTTTTGGCCTCTCGCTTGGGCATTTTCGCCTAGGTGGAGGCTCGCACGGCGATGCCTACACCCTGCTTCCTACGCTCAGTATCCCTTTGCTTCGCACAGGCCATTGGGCCGCTTATTTCCGCATCGGAACGGGGCTGGGCTGGGTGACTCGGCCCTACGACTGGTTCAATAACCCTGGACAAAACGCCCTCGGCTCGCATTGGAACAACATCACGCAATTCCGCCTCGGTACAGAATTCCGCGCTGCTCCACAGCTGCGGTTCAGTGCAGGCGGCAGCATGACGCATGTTTCCAACGGAGGTTCGGCCTTGCCCAATTTTGGCGTGAACATTTTTTCAGGATGGGCAGGCGCAGCCTGGTTTCTTCAGCCCTTGAAAAAAGAAGACTTCCTACCCGCAAAAAGCAACAAGCACGTCATGAAGCGGCGTTTCGGCGGACAATGTCAGGGAGGGCTCGCACTCTTGGAAATCGCCTCGTTCGATGGGCCGAAACACGCCGTTTGGATTGCAAGCGCAGCTGGTTATTTCCAAATAAGCCGTATCAATCGAGTCCTTGCAGGCATGGATTATGAATCCAACCGAGCCATTTATGCGTGGGGACTGCATTCCGCACGGTTCCGCGATGAGGCGGCTGCGCGGCAAGGTTCTACGCGCCTGGCGGTTTTCGCAGCAGAGGAATTTTTGTTCGGCGATATCAGCCTCGTGCTTCAAGTAGGAAAATATGTGGGCAAAAACATCAATCAATTCGTCCCCAAAGCGATTTACGCCAAACTATCTGCGCGTTATTATTTGCCTAACCTGTTTGGCAAAGATTTGAAGCCTTTTGCGGGCATTTCCATCAAGGCCCACAAATTTACGGCAGAGTATATTTCGGGGAATGTGGGGGTCTCTTTTTGAATCGGCAGCAGTGGGTGTCTCATAAGTATTTTTTACCGCTGAGGCGAAGAGACGCAGAGCCCTAATAACTTGATTGTAAAACCTCCGCCTCGGCGGTAAAAAGAAAAAAGTGACTTCTGAGACGGCCTCTGGCGATCACTTGTTCGCCAATTGCCCACACGCCGCGTCAATGTCTTTGCCCCGGCTGCGGCGCACGGTGACGGTCACGTCTTCTTTAGCGAGATAAGCCCCAAATGCATTCAAGCGATTCTCGTCCGATTTTACAAAAGACAGCCCTTCAATGGGGTTGTATTCTATGATATTTACCCGAACCGGGAATTTTCGGCGGCAAAGTTTGACTAACTTCGCTGCATCTTCCAACGAGTCGTTGAATCCATCAAAAGCGATGTATTCGTAAGAAATGCGGCCTTTTGTTTTCCAGTAAAAATATTCGAGACTCTCCATGAGCGCCTCCAGATTATTCGATTCGTTGATCGGCATGATCTCATTGCGCTTTTTATCATCGGCAGCATGGAGACTCAGGGCAAGGTTGGAGCGGTAGCCATCATCGGCCATTTTGCGGATCATTTTGGCAATGCCTGCCGTACTTACAGTAATACGCCTCGCACCCATCCCCAAGCCTTCGGGAGCGGGCGCGGTGATTCGCTCGATACTTTCCATCGTGCCCGAATAGGTCAACAAAGGCTCGCCCATGCCCATATACACGACGTTGGTGAGCGGTTTGCCAAAACTTTCAAGGCTTTGACGGTTCACGCCTACCACCTGGTCATAGATTTCCCCGGCACTCAGGTTGCGCTTGCGGCCCATGCGGCCCGTAGCACAGAATGCACAAGTGAGGCTACAGCCTACTTGGGTGCTTACACAAACGGTAAATCGGTCGTCATCAGGCACAGGAATCAGTACACTCTCTATGCGGTGACCATCGTGCGTGAGCCAGCGCGATTTGATGGTGCCATCGGCACTGTGCTGGGTTTTGTCTTCTAACAGGGTGTGAAAGGAGAACTGCTCTGCAAGTTTTGCGCGGAGGGCTTTGGGCACATTGCTCATGGATTCCCAATCGCTTGCGCCTTTGACCCAGAGCCATTCGTACACTTGCTTGGCGCGAAAGCGCGGCTCGCCCCAAGAAGCGAAGAGTACTTCCAGGTTGGAGAGGGAGATGGAGCGGATGTCTTGTTGTTGGAGCATGAGAACGGTTTTTAAGGGTAATTGCGTAGCACCGAAATAATGGCTGTGCAGAAAGGTTGAAATCTGCCATTGACCCTTTCTTTCAAAAGGGAAGTCTCAAGTACGGTATCCATGTCTTCCGTCCAAATATTCAGGATGTACTCATTAATTGCTTTTTCTCTAAGCATATTCAACGCTCGCGCATCTAAACCAAAGAATTTGATGGTTTCTTTACCTAGGTTGTCACCGTTTACCGCATGGATTTTTCCCATTTCGTCAAATTCAAAAAAATCTTCGCAGTTAGGATGAAAAGGAGAAATGACTTGAACGGGATTCGTCGGGTCTTGATTTCCTTTTTTGGTGTCACAATACAGCTCACGAGGCCTTTCTTTATCTCGTTCTCCACCGTCGCAGCAAGCGAGTAAGTTATCGTAGGTGAATACCTTTTGAGGGTATTTGTCTTTCTCTTTCGGCAAGAAATGATCAATCTTGGTGGTATGGCTATTGTTTATTGAACGGGTGCAATAGCAACAGATATAGCCTTGTTCTTTGAGCAGTTCTTCTCGAAGTTGGGTCTTGTAATAAGGCGCAGCATCTTTTGTTGCTGTACCAGGATTGGGAGGGTTTTGCAGCATCCCGAAAACTGCATCCATATCACCCTCGCCCGTTTTTCGCTCAATTTCCTCGCGTCGGTGTTCTCTCCATGCAACAAAGGCTTGAGGTTCTACTGCTTTAACAATGTACTTCATGAGGCCAGGGCACGTTCTTTTCGGCGAAGCAGAATGTCCGCCTTGACGAACTCTGGCTCATCCGCACCGATTTTTTCCTCGATTTGCTGGCGAAGGCGAGCCGCCGCATCCAATTGACCACTTCGGAGCAAGGCGAAGTATTTTTCCAAATCATGTTGCACATCCTCAGGTCTTTCGTCATCTTCCATGATGACATGAAGCAGCCAATTGTTGTCGCGCCCATAAGTGCTGCGCGGATGAATTTGGAAGTTCTCAATCTCGAACACGCCACCATTTTCTACTTCGCTCAATACTTGTGGTGAATGGGTGGCGATGATGAATTGAATGTTTGGGAAGGTGGCTTGCAAGGCAGGGATAACTGCTCGCTGCCATTTAGGGTGTAGGTGGAGTTCTATTTCGTCAATTAGTACAACCCCGGAGCCTTGGAGCGGGTCAGGTAATTGTGGATTTAGAATTCCAGCCCGTCGGGCTATATCGGCTACTAATAAAATGAGAGAACGTTCGCCTGAGGAGAGTTGGGAGAGTTTGAGATCCTTTTCTGCCTTTTTGATATAAAGTTCTGAACTGCGAGATGGCCGAGAGAAGTCCATCTCACCATTATACTGCCTATTTACTTTAATTTTAGAGAAATTCATATCCATTTTTGAAAGGAAAACAGAAATGGCTTGGCGGATGGTTTTTAGGCCCTGGATTTCATGATTAAAGTTTTTTGTTTCGATTTTTTGTTGATTTTCAATGTCTTCTTCGTGTCGGAACCATTCAACGAAATCATCAAAAGTTCCAGTTAGTGTATTAAGTGCGGTCATATAAGCGTAGCCACGACTTCCTGCCTTCTGGACTACTTGATTAATAGAAAGACTGGAAACTTGAGCAATATGCAATTCACGATTAACTCTATAATACGCAACTATAGGCAGTATCTTAATTTTTTCGCCAAAAAAATTTTTCCAATCCTTCACTGTACGCCCGATAGGATTTTCGTTTTTTATCCGTTTTATAGTTCTTCTAACATTTCCTTCAAGATCACCATCTATGTCTGCCGTAATTATAGCTTCACCTTCGCCATCCAAAATGTCATCATCAAACAATCCAGTTGTGTCATCCAAACTAAAAGCAAGGACTTCCCCAAGTACAATCGCCAGCGCATCCAACACCGCCGTCTTCCCAGCCCCGTTCCAGCCAAAGAACACCGCCACATTCCCTTCTGGGAAATCAACAGATGCTTTTTGGAAGCCCCGGAAGTTTTCGAGTACTAGCCGTTTGATACGCATATCATAGTGAGTTGAAATAAAGCAAAGTCTTGTGTTTCATCAGTTGTATATATCCTTACGGTGGCCTACCGCAATAACATCAACCACTAAAACCTCGTCAAAAATATCATAGATGATTCGGTAGTTGCCTTGCCTAATACGCCAGCCTTCTCGGCCCTTCAATTTTTTGCAGCCCGGCGGTCGAGGATCTTCAGCCAGCGAAAGTATAACTGCCGACAACATTTCCACAACAATATCAGTTAGTTTGTCCAACTGCTTCTGCGCGGTTTTCGTAATGACTATTTTGTACTCAGGCATGGCTCTCTGCTGGACGCTGACGTAGGTATTCCTTAAAGTCCATACGTTCTTCTTGGCGGTTTTTCACCTCATCGTAAAGACGTATGTCCTCTAATTCCTCTAATTCTTCGAGCAGATGCTCAAATTCTTCAATTGTAAGCACGACCGAAATTTTATGGCCTAGTCCGTCAGTAATATAGTGAGGATAGAGCGTCATAACAAGAAGATTTGTCTTACAAACGTACTAAAAATGCCCCAAAATACCTCCTCAAAAACCAC
>JANMME010000669.1:0-1622 GCA_031373015.1 Saprospiraceae bacterium | reverse complement strand
CCAAATGATGAGGCGGGGACGCCAACAACGGCTTGGGATTCCGCTATGCTGTTAACTATCAATTGCCAGCGACCAAGGCCCTGCCGTTTTTGGCGTCCCCGCCAACAACAACGACGGAGCTCAATGCCAAGCTAAATAGCTTCTTACAGATTGCACAGCCCCAGCTTGCCCCGATTTTGTCACGCGCTCAAATTGAATCGTTCGTTTTCCCAATAAACATCCATACTTCCGGCTGGAGCATGGTAGATTTTCGGGACGGCCATTTTTTACCAAACAGGTCAAATAGCCAATTTGCGTAATCAGCCACGAAACGAACGGCTTTTTGCCATGTTTCGGGTGAAGTGGGCTCGCTGTCCATACCGTCAAAGTCTTTTTCCAAGCCGAGGACGTACCGCGATTTTTCAATGGCTACAGCAATATCTGCCAACTCCTCTGGGAATTGAGCTAGCATTTTGTCACCCAATGAAATCTTGATTGATTTGCCAATTCCGCTTGTCATACGTTGCGTTATTTGTGCTTTGATTGCTCAAAGGTAACTTTTGTGCGTCAATGCTGCTTTGTCAAAATCGCTTTCTAAGGTTTTGTCTTGTATAATGCGATATTTTTCAAATTCATTTTCAGCCAATGCCAAAGCTACTTCGTGCGAGACTTTTCCCTGATGTTTCAATACGGCTTCTTCATTGAATTGCAGAAATGCATCCAACTTTTCGATCCAATTTTGCATATACATCACCACGCCTTTGCGCGCCTGGTTTTCGGCAAAGTCAAGATACATGCTAACGATTCTGTTCAAGCCATCTAATTCCTTTTCGTTCAAATAATTTTTTGCGATGCCAACATCCGTTTTTCTGATGCTTCCTTTTGGGGCATTTTTCCAGGTGCTTAAGCCCATGTTTTCTTTCGTGCTGTCCACCCTGGCAGCAATCAGTTCGGCTGCTGTTTGCCCGGTGATAGCCCAATGTAATTTGTTTTGAACGCTTGCAAAGAACTTTTTCGTGATGTCGGTTTCGCTATTGTAATCGGCACTGCACTGCGCATAGATATCGGTTATCTTTTGATAAAATCTTCTTTCACTGCTACGGATGTCGCGGATTCTGGCAAGCTGCTCTTCAAAATAATCCTTGCCAAAAATGTTGTTTGGATTTTTCAGCCGCTCATCATCCATGGTAAAACCTTTGATGATGTACTCTTTTAATCGCTCGGTAGCCCAGATGCGAAATGCCGTTGCCCGACTGCTGTTGACACGATAGCCGACTGAAATAATCATATCAAGGTTGTAAAACTTTGATATGGTTTCCTGTGTCTTTCCTTTGATTGCTCCGTGTTGAGTGGTGTGTGCAAAATTTGCACATACCACTTCTTCCTTCAATTCAGCTTCCTTGAAAATATTTCCGATGTGCTTCGTGACCACCGTTCTGTCCACCCCAAACAACTCGGCTATTTTTTGTTGCGTAAGCCAGATGGTTTCGTTCTGCAAATAAATTTCAACGTTTACTTTCCCATTCGGTGTGGTGTAAAGCAGTATTTCGTTGAAGCCACTTTCTGAGGGTATGTTTTTGTTTTTTGCCATTGCCAAAACAAATTTGAGGATTCACACAGATTCTTTGCAAAAGAGGATTTTG
>JANMME010000638.1:0-6154 GCA_031373015.1 Saprospiraceae bacterium | reverse complement strand
GATGAAAAATCAAAGAATGACGTGGAGTCACCCCCTGGTTACAAGATGCCATTACGGTATATAATCTGGGCTTTTGTGGTTATTATTCTTGTAACGGGGGCTTATTTTGTCAAGGAAAGATACTTCGCTGAAAAAATTAAGCCGCCCAATGCTCTATTTGAATGGGAAACCAGAAGAACTTCAAGAGGAGAAGGACTGCTTACTGGAGATACTATAAACTTCATTAATGACAGCGAGCATTTTGATTCAACCAAAGTTTATTGGGAGATCAAAGACAAAGAAAATGGGAAAGTAATCCATCAAGATTCGGCAGTAAATACTAAATGGGTAGCACCTGAAGCTGGAAAAGAAGTGTCAATAACACTAAAAGTCTTGGCAGGTCCCCATCCTAGTTTGTCAAAAGATACAAGTCTTTGGCCAGATTCATTGTTCTCCCTTTGCCAAATTGAATATATTATTCATTGTTCTGATCCACCCGATGCGGGAGAGATCACTGCAAATGATTCTTCATATACAATCGGGAAGCCATACAAATTTGATATTAAGGCAGAGAAAGGATGTTTTGTGGAGTGGAAGTTCATTGGCTCTCAAAAAGCTGGAATAGGAAACATCCCCTCCCCTCGACTAAAGGGCACTAGTGCCACAATTACATTTGAAGACGAAGGTCTTTATGCTATAAAATCTCGCGTTTTTCGTAAGGATAAAAAACATTACTGCTACCAAGATGTCACCAAATCTATCACCGTCGGCTCCAGCAGACCCAAACAAAGCTCATCCCTCCCTCAGAGTATCTTAGAGATCAGTTGGATTGGCTGGCTGATAGTTTTCCTCCCCTTGCTAATCGCGCTGTGGTTTTTGTACTGCTGGTGGAAAAAGTACAAGGAACCACCGAATGATCAAACTGATGACGAACTCGCCGTCGTATACCCCATCCTGGATGATGAACCTTATTACATTCCGTACTTACCACAGGAAGAAAAAATCAGCGTGCCCCGAGAGTTTTTTCGTATCGCCGAAATATTGCGGCGGCGTGAAGATGCAGAGCACCGCGAGTTCGACGCACAGGTCTCCGTGAAAGCCACCATTGCCGCCGGTGGTTTCCCTACTTGGCGTGACCAGATCAAAACCCGCCCGGCAGAGTATCTTTTCCTTATCAAATGCCCCGACGAGCGAGATCAGCAGTTTCGGCTTTTTGAGCGTATGGCTGATTTTATGACTCGGCGCGACGCACCCATTACAACCTATTTCCACGATGGACGATTCGACCGTTTTTGGACAGCGAACGAAGAAAAAAGCATTGACCTACAACAACTATATCGCCAATTCCCTCAGCACCGACTTATTTTGTTAGGTGACGGGCATGATTTGGTACACCCTGCTCCAAATACTACGCCCAGCCTGCTCCGTAATTGCGCCCAAGCTCTTATGCGCTGGCCGCGCCGACTATGGTTGACTCCAGAAGCTGTAAGCGGCTGGTCGTATCAAGAAAGATTGTTGCATCAAATTTTCCCGATATTCCCTGCCGACACCTATGGTATTTTGCAGGGTTTGGAAATGCTAGACCGCATGGAAGAACATCAGCCCAGCGTGTTTGAAAAATGGCAGGAGGAACATCAACGACGGCGGCCCGAAGCCACGCATAGGTATCGAAATGCAAGCGATACGATCTCCTTGCATCAATTTTTTGCCCATGACGTCGAGCTATGGCGCTGGTGTCAAGCCTTGGCCGTGTGTGCTCAACCTGATTGGTCACTCACCATCGCCGTTGGTCGTGCTATTGGCGTGGACGTTACACACGACCGCCTGCTAGCACTCACCCGGGTGGATTGGCTGAGCCGCAATGAATCCGACGACCATCTCCGTCTCGAACTTCTTAAAACCCTCGACCCTGATGACGAGAAAGCCGCTCGCAGTGCTGTAGCGACTGAGCTCGAACTCGTAGAGGAGCAGGTGAAAAATGGTTTTGCCGCCACCGAATGGGCCGCTAACCTTGCAGTACAACGCTTTGCACTGGATCCACGCGACAAAACCCATAAAGAATCAATCCGATATCTACAACGACTTGGCTTGCTCAGTGGAGGACATTTGGCAGAGTTGGAGTGGGTTATTGAGCGAGAGTGCCTTGTTTTGGGCGACAATAAAACCAAGAATCTTTCACGTTTCATCAAATTACGAAAACCCTTTTTCAGGTGGGAATTCGATACTTTTGTTTGTTTCCTTTTTGTACATCTAATGTTGATAGTTGGTGCACTCGGATTTAACGGTCAAAAACATTGGGCAACATCTGACACAAGTGTGAGATATGCTTGGCTAATGATCAGAATATTAGGCGACAATAACAACCCACCTTCTTTAAAGCCTATGCCTTCCCCAAAAGAATATATTCGGCAACCCTACCAACTTTGTGCAAAATCAAGAGCAATGGATTTAACCACTGCGCGGGAGGTTCAAAAGTTTTATCCTCAGTTTGAGATACTTCGCACTAGCGAGGATCAATATAGCACCGTTGTTTTTACAGACAACATCGAATCTCTAGACAAATTTATCAGAATCTTACGTTCCGATGACGCATTGAAAGGGTACAAACTTGATTTCAAATTCAGAAAGGTTACTGAACTCAGTTCAGGCGAAATCATTAGGGAAAAAGGGACTGACATCTGGTTCAGCCAAGAGTAAATTAGTCAATCCCAGAGACATACAAACTCGATTCAAGCTCCCACTACCACCCAATTCGCGCCTAATAATCTCTCTCCAATGCTGCAATGGGAATTTAAAATCTTCAATAATCCCTCAAATCCTCATCCCCCCCAACGAAACCATTATCTCCTCTGGAATAAACGGCCCGGCATCTGCCCCTCCAATGATAATCTCCCTTGCAATCGTGCTGCTAATAATTAGAAACAACCCGCCTACACCAAAAACTCAAAGTAATTCCCCCGATGTACAACCCCCGTTTTTGCTTCCGGGTAGGCATTCAAAAAAGGCTTGGGGAAGGAGACTTTTCTTTCCGGGTCCCATTTGAATTCAAAAGCCAACAGGTTTCCGTCAAACTCTTCGAGGTAGTCAATTTCGCGGGCCTCGGTAGTGCGCCAGAAATACCGAAGGGTGTAGGAGCGGTTTTGTTGAAGCCATTTCATCCGCTCGCTGACAAGAAAGTTCTCCCACAGTTTTCCAACATCGGTACGTGCCGGCAGCAGCTGGTAATTTCCAATGATGGCATTTCGGATACCGTTGTCATAGAAAAAGATTTTCCGGCTTTTGGTCAGTTCGTTGCGCAGGTTGCGGCTGTAGGCTGGGAGCCTAAAGATGACGAAGGATTTTTCCAAGAGGTCGAGGTATCGCTGCACCGTCGCTTGATCGCTGCCCACTGTCCGTGCCAGTTCATGGTACGAGACTTCGTTGCCGACCTGAAATGCAAGGGCTTTGAGTAATTGTTCGATCATTTCAGGCTTGCGAACGTCCCGGAACGTAAAAATGTCTTTGTACAAATAACTGGTTGCCATTCCTTTTAGCAACTCGACCTCCTTGCCTGGTTTGCTCACCACTTCAGGGTACATCCCGAAAACCAAGCGTGTATCCAGCATTCTCTTTTCCTCGATCACGCCATGGTATTGTGCCATTTCATGGGTAGAAAGCGGCAGCATCAAGTATTCAAACTTGCGCCCAGTAAGCGGCTCATTTATTTCGTTGGAAAGTTCAAAGGCAGAGGAGCCTGTGACGACCACCTGTACGCCCGGGATTTTGTCCGTGAACAACTTGAGGGTAAGCCCGATGTTTTTCACGCGTTGCGCTTCATCAATCAAGACCAGCGAAGCATCCCCTATCAAACCTTTCAAAGCGGTCGAAGTGGCATTGGTGAGCAGTTGGCGGATGTCGGGCTCGTCACAATCCAGCAAGATGTGTTTGCGGTCGGTTTGCTTTGCCAAGTGCGCCAACAGAGTGGACTTCCCGGCTTGACGAGGTCCCATCACCACAATCGCTTTGCCTTCTCCGATTTTGCCTTCTGCCGTTTGAAACAAACTTCTTTGGATAATCATGTCATCAGCCGTTTTTGGGAGCAAAAGTAGTTTTTTCTTGACTATATTCAGAAATTATGGATATAATTTCTGATTATGGTCAAGGATTTCGGATAAAGTTGTTAAACCTTCAAACCTTCAACAACTCAAAAAACACTCCATCCAAATGACCAAAATCCTGATCCGTTGTGACAAAAACGAACTGTCCTACATGGGCGGTAGCCGCCAGCCATAGGTCATTTTTACCCATATTTCGGGCACTGACACCCGTTGGGAGTGATAGACCAAAGAGTTTGCCCTGACTGAAAGCATCAATGCGGGCGTAGGCATGAATAACTTCTTCGTAAATATTGAGTAAGGAAGTTGCACCAAGGATCAATTGCAACTCGTTCCATTTCGGTAGAGCCCAGTTCCGTTGATATGCAATGGATTCAATTTCGCCAATATTGACCACCGACAAAAACACCTGGTTTCCAGAACCAAAAAAGTCGTGGGTTTGGCTGATCTCATTGAATTTGGCAGAACGCCGGACGTAATGCAGAAGGATATTGGTGTCCCAGAGGAAATTCATATTTGATCAAAATGGGTTATGGAAGAACGGCTCAAGTAGTAAGCATTTCGCAAAGCACTTCAGCACTTGGTTCATCCTCAAAAACGCGCGCAATCGCATCAAGATGTTCGCGAGTAACTATATAATTATTAAGATTTTGGGGGAACTTTTCTAAGCCAAGGTGCAAAGAAGGCATCTTAGCACCTATGACAGATACCGTCTGTCTGTTAGGGATATCATCTTGCTTCTGCTTCGATTTTAAAGCGTTTGAGGATTCAACCATTACGCCATTGAATTTTTCAGCCAAGGCGATAAGCTGCTCAATCTCTTTCGCTTCAGGTACTTGCGGAAATTCGAGTACGATTCGTGCGTTCATTTTTACTATTGATTTGTTCTACAAAGTTAGGTTCTATTTTCCCTTTTTCAAACCTTTCACAGAATTGACAACTTTTTACCCCTTCCCCTCAAATCTTCATCCCCCCCAGCGAAACCCTGATCTCCTCCGGCACAAACGGCCCCGCATCCGCCCCCCCAATAATGATCTCCCGCACAATCGTGCTGCTGATATGCGAGTACTCCGGCTGAGCGATCAGAAACACCGTCTCTATCCCCCCGCCCACGATGTGGTTGAGCTGCGAGATCGTTTTTTCATAATCGAAATCAGAGGAGTTGCGCAGGCCGCGCAGGAGGAAGCGTGCGCCGATGCGCTGGCAGTAGTGGGCGGTGAGTCTTTCAAAAGCATCCACGCGGACGCGGGGCTCATTTTCAAACACCTGGCGCAGCCATTCCATGCGCTGTTCGTGGGGGAACAGGTATTTTTTGGTACTGTTGATGCCCACGGCGACAATGATCTCGTCGAACAAGGGCAGGGCTCTTTTCACCAGGTCCACATGGCCGATGGTGATGGGATCGAAGGACCCGGGGAAAACTGCAAGTTTTTTGTTCATTTTATATGCCGTAGCATTTTCATCCGCCAAAATTTTAACGGAAGTAGAGGCGAAAGAGGATGCCGATTACTCACTCAAACATACCAGTTGCCAAAAAAATTTGATGTTGAATATTTGAGTAGTAGATTTGCCCCGTCTTATTACTCACCACATTTAAAACTATTCCATTCATTATGAAAAAACTGGTTTTCATTTTTGCCTTAATCTTCTGCTGCGTTTTTGCCGCGCAATCACAAAGCAGTTACAAATCTGCCATAGGCCTGCGCTTGGGTGTACCCATTTCCATTTCCTTTAAGCATTTTATCAGCGAACCAGGCGCTATTGAGTTGTTTGCTGGTTTTCGCAATTACGGAGGTTTTGTATACAATTACGGTTGGTTTAATGCTGGAGGACTTTACCAACATCACTTCCCCATTGAATCGGTAGCTGGCCTTAAATGGTATGTCGGTGGCGGTGCTGCCGCTTATTTTTGGCACTATGATGATGGATTCCTAAACCCGGGCAGCAACATAAGCATCGGTATTTTGGGCAACTTAGGTCTTGACTACAAATTTGCCGATTTACCGATTAACTTATCTGCTGACTGGGTTCCAGCTGTTTTTGTCAATGGATATGGTAGTGGCTTTGGCGCTGGTTATGGA
>JANMME010000632.1:0-3048 GCA_031373015.1 Saprospiraceae bacterium | reverse complement strand
CCAACCCTATTATGATGCTAGTTATATCCATGATTGTTGAATTGTGATGATTCGGTTTGCGTTATAGTGAAGCCCGGGTTACTATGGGCTCGTGCATTATTTTTCTATTTCATTAAGATTGTTCGGCCTCCATTCGGGGGCAAAAGCGTATATTTTTTGGAGGATCGCGTTGGCTACTTCGTTTATGCTACCACTTCCATCTATTTCTACAATATTGTCATGGTTGTGTGTTCGCAAAAAAGAAATGGCCTCGTGATATTTTCTGCGCGAATCGGACAAGTTCTTTTCAAAGAGTTCTTCGGGTTGGTTTCTGATTTTCATCCGCTGGTAGCAAATCTGATCGCTGACTTCTATAAAAAAAATGATGTCTGGTTTTCTTGCTTTTTCATTGAGTGCCAAAACAGCAGCATAAGGAAAATCTTCGCTGCTCTGATATACCAAGGAGGAGAGATAATAACGATCGCTTATTACAATGCGGTCTTTGCCCCCTTCTAGCCAAGGATTGATTTCTCTGTCGCAATGATCCAGCCTATTGGCAGCAAAAGCCAATGCAAGCACTCTTGGCGTAAATGTCTTGATCTCTTTCGTCAGCACCTGACGAATGAACAAGCCCGCACAGGATGGGTCGTGCGGTTCATACGTCAACTTTACTGTTTCATGATTCGAGCTGTTGAGCAATGCTGCCAACTGCTGCGCAACCGAGCTTTTCCCAGAGCCGTCTAATCCTTCTATTGCAATGAACAACGATTTTTTTTCCATAGGGTTTTTAGACTGTTATTTCCTGATCATTGCCCCCAATTTTCCCTCAAACACAGCGGTCAATTGCCCCATCAAAGCATCAATTTCCTTGTCCTGCAAAGTCTTTTCCAAGTCTTCAAAAACGAAACTGACGGCGTAGGATTTCTTTCCCGCCCCGAGTTTGTTATCGTCTTCGAATACGTCGAACAGGTTCACTTCCTTCAACATTTTCTTGGCCGTTTTGGCCGCCAATTGGCGAATGTCGCAAAAACTAACCGACTGGTCAATCACCAAAGCCAGGTCGCGGCGAACGGTCGGGAATTTATTGAGTTCTGTGAACTGAATTTTGTTCCCTCCCACTGCTTTCAACACGTTTTCAAAATTAAAATCGGCAAAAAATACAGGGTTTTTGAGGTCTATTTTTTTCAAAATCTGCGGCATTACTGCACCGAGTGTCACCAATTCCTGTGGGCCACGGTGCAGTTTCAGAGCGTATTGGAAAGGCGCGTCGCTCAATGTTGTCTCCTGAAATCCGCTCACCCCAAGGCGGGTCAAAAGGTTCGTCACGAAGGCTTTCAACGTGAAAAAGTCCACCGATTTCTTGGCTACTGGTTGCCAACTTTCGGCAGAATGGACGCCTGTTAAAAAGATGCTCAAGCGATGTGTTTCTGTGGTTGACCGTTGACTATTGACTGTTGACTGTTGACTATTGACTGTTGACTGTTGACTATTGACTGTTGACTGTTGACTATTGACCGTTGACGGTTGACCGTTGACGGTTGACTGTTGATAGGTTTTTCCAAACTCAAACAGCCGCAAATCCGAATGTTGGCGGTTTTGGTTGCGCTGAATGGCCTCCAATCCGCTGAAAAGCATGCTTGGGCGCAGGCAGTCCAGACCTTGGTTGGCGGAGTTGTGGATGAACACAAGTTGTTCTTTTTCAAAGGGCAATACCGCGCCATCGCCGAGGTAATAGGCCGAGTTGGAAAGCGCCAGGCTCATACATTCGTTGAAGCCATTGGCCGCAAGGAAATCTGCCGCGAGGTTGCGCACCGCGTCGGGATTTGGTCTTGCCTGAATTTCCATGCTGCTCCTGATTTGTGCTGGGATGGGCACTGCGTCCAGTCCGTGAACCCGGAGGATTTCTTCTACAATGTCGGCCTCACGGGTCACGTCGGGTTTGTTGGTGGTGACGATGGCCGTAAAACCTGTGGTCGTCTCGTTTTCGATGCCGATTTCAAGGGCGGAAAGAATTTTTTTGATCCGCTCCTTCGAGAGGCTTTCGCCAATGAGCGCATTGATGCGGTCAAACGCGCAATCAACGCGAGCGGGTACGATTGGGTTTGGATAATGGTCTACGAGGGTAGACGCTATTTCCCCGCCCGCCAATTCCAGTATCAGCGCAACAGCACGCTCCAGTGCACGAACGCAGCCGTTCGGGTCAACGCCTTTTTCAAATGACCAGGCTGCATCCGTGCGGAGGCCATGGCGCAACATAGAACGGCGTATCCATTTGGGGTTAAAAAAAGCGCTTTCCAGAAAAATGGCGGTAGTCTTGTCCGACACGCCACTCGCGTGGCCGCCAAACACTCCCCCGATGCACATAGGCATAGATTCGCCGTCGCAGATCATCAGATCTTCAGCAAGGAGTTTGCGCTCCACTTCGTCGAGGGTTTTGAAAGGTGTGCCTTCCGGAAGGGTTTTGACCAAAATTTTACCGCCCTTTATTTTCCCGAGGTCAAATGCGTGAAGGGGCTGGCCCAGTTCGATGCGAACGTAATTGGTCACATCCACCACATTGTTGATGGGGCGTTGACCTACGGCAAGCAGCCGGTTTTTGAGCCAATCGGGGCTTTCCTGAACTTTCAGGTTCTTGATGACAATGCCTGAATAACGTGGGCAGGCTTCAGTATTTTCTACTGAAACAGCAAAAGGCGTATTGGAGCCGGAAAGGCCTGAACCCTTTGGTTGTCGAACTGCTATGGCTTCATTTTCATGAACCCGCAGATAGGCTGCCAAGTCCTTCGCCACACCAAGATGGTTCGTAGCGTCCGCACGATTTGGGGTAAGTCCGACTTCAATGACGGTATCAGATTCTTTCTGGAAATAGTCGGCGGCACGCTTGCCAAGCGGCGTATCAGGAGGGAGCACGATGATGCCAGCATGGTCGTGACCCAAGCCGAGTTCGTCTTCAGCACAGATCATTCCTTGGGAAGGAACGCCCTTTACCTTGCGTTCGCCAATGGTGAACAGCTCGCCGTCTTTGCTAAAAACGTTGGCACCCGGCACGGCGAGAAAGACGATTTGCCC